>QHSB01000470.1 GCA_003220335.1 Candidatus Rokuibacteriota bacterium | reverse complement strand
ACGGCCTGAAGGCGTGGGCCACCCATATCTGCTCTTCTGTCGCGTGGCTGCCGCCACCCTTTTCCCTCCGCATCGAGCGCATAGAGGACGCCAGCGAGCTGATGGTGTTCGTGGCTATCGGTTCGCGATCAGCTTCCTCAACGAGGTGCGCTTGAAGGCCAAGGGCCGCGCCGGAGGTTCAGCGGCCAGGTTGAAATTCCCCTCGCGAGACATGCCGACGCCCCGCGCGCTGCCTAGTGTGACGCGCGAGAGACGTCTCTACGCGAGAGACGTCTCTAAATGGCGAGCGCGAGCTGCTCGGCGGCGGCCCGAGGTACCAGCGGCCGGGCGCGGCGATCGGCGATCGCGAAGCGCTTCGTGAGCGCGGCCACGGTGCTCTTCACCGGGTCGGTCGTGGCGCGGTCGGGATACGGCCGGCGATAGAGCGCGAGATAGCTCGGCACCAGCTCCGGCCAGTCGCGCGCCAGGTGCTCCATGAAATGCTCGCGGGTGCCGGGCTGCAGGTACAGAACGTTGCACCAGACGCCGGTGGCCCCAGCGTCCCGCGCGGCGCGGACCACGTCGGCGAGCAGCTCGGGACGATCGGACAGACCCGGCAGCACCGGCGCGATGCCGACCCCCACGTCGATGCCGGCGTCGATCAGCATCCGCAGCACGCGCAGGCGCTGGCGCGGCGGTGCCGTGCCCGGCTCCGTGCGCCGCCAGATCTCCGCGTCGAGGGTCGGGATCGAGAACGTGACGTGGACGTCGGCGCGCGTCGCCGCGCGCCGCAGGACGTCGAGGTCGCGCAGGATCATCGGCCCTCGCGTGATGATGCTGAAGGGGCTGCGCGCCTCGGCGAAGACCTCGAGGCAGGCGCGCGTGAGGCGATACCGACCCTCGGCGGGCTGATAGGGATCGGTGGCGGCGCCGATGGCCACGACCTCGCGCTTCCAGGACTTGCGCGCCAGCTCCCGCCGCAGCACGTCGGCCACGTTCAGCTTCACGCGGACGGAGCGGCCGTACGCCTCGCCGGACGGGCGGTCGGCGCGCCGCTCGAAGCCGCGCACGTAGCAGAAGGTGCAGCGGTGGGCGCAGCCCATGTAGGGATTGAGCGACCACTTGAAGGGCATGCCCTGCACGCGGTTCAGCGCGCTGCGACAGGGCTCCTCGCGAAACTCGACGGCCATATCCATCAGTCTACCGCCGCGTGGGATCCTCGCCGACCTTGACGAGCATCTTGCCGGTGTTCTGGCCGCGCAGCAGCCCGATCAACGCCTCTGGCGCCTTCTCCAGGCCCTGCACGATGTCCTCGCGGTACTTCAGCTTGCCCTCGCGCAGCCAGCGCGAGCAATCGGCGAGGAACTGCGGCAGCCGGTCGGCGTGATCGCTGACGAGGAAGCCACGGATGGTGACGCGGTTGACCAGCACCGGCGCGAGGTTCGGCCCCGGCGGCATCTCGGTCGCGTTGTACTGCGAGATGATGCCGCAGAGCGGGATGCGCGCGAACGGGTTGACGTTCCTCAACACCGCCTTGAGGACGTCGCCACCGACGTTGTCGAAGTACACGTCGATGCCCTTGGGGCAGGCGTCGCGCAGCACCGCCGCCAGGTCCGGCACGCGGTGGGACACGCAGGCGTCGAAGCCCAGCTCCTTCAGCACGTACTCGCATTTGTCCTTGGTGCTCGCGATGCCGGCGACGCGACAGCCGCGGATCTTCGCGAGCTGGCCGACGACGGAGCCGACGGCGCCGGCGGCGGCGGACACGACGACGGTCTCACCCGGCTTGGGCTGGGCGATGTCGTAGAGGCCCACGTACGCCGTCAGGCCGGGCATGCCGAGGATGCCGAGCGCGGTGGAAATCGGCGCCGCCTGCGGGTCGAGCTTGAGCGGACCGAAGGGCCCGACGCGCGCGCCGGCGGCCTTCGCGACGTGGTACGCCTGCCAGCCACCGTAAGAGAGCACGAAATCGCCCGGCGTGAAGGCGGCGTCGCGCGATTTCACCACCTCGCCGACGGTGCCGCCGACCATCGGCTGTCCCAGCTCCACGGGCGCCGTGTACGACTTCACGTCGTTCATCCGGCCACGCATGTAGGGATCCAGCGAGAGCCAGATGGTGCGCACGAGGATGTCGCCCTCCTGCGGCTCGGGCAGCGGCGCGTCGACGATCTCGAAATCGCTCGGCTTGGGCTCGCCCACGGGACGGTTGCGCAGCAGCACGCGGCGGTTCGTCATGGCGAGGATTGTCGGTCACCGGCCCGTCCCTTGCAACCGCCCGGACCCTCCGCTATCGTGCGGGCCATGACAGCCACCACCCGCCTCGCCGAGTTCGTCGTCAAGACGTCGTTGCGCGACTGTTCCGACGCGGTGCTGGCGCAGACGCGCCGGGCCGCCCTCGACACGATCGGCGTCATGCTCGCCGGCGCCGCCGAGCCGGTCGCCGCCGGCGTGCGGGCGGTCGCGCGCGCCGAGGGCGGCACGCCGCTGTGCACGGTGGTCGGGACGTCGCTGCGCACGGCGCCGGGCTGGGCGGCCCTCGCCAACGGCGCCGCCGGCCACGCCCACGACTTCGACGACACGAACTTCGCGCTCATGGGCCATCCGAGCGTTCCTCTCTTCGCCGCCGCGCTGGCCGGCGGCGAGGCCGAGACCGCCGACGGCGGCGCGCTGATGCTGGCCTACGTCATCGGCTTCGAGATCGACGCCGCGCTGGGCATCGCGCTGAACCCCGCCCACTACACGCGTGGCTGGCACGCGACGTCCAGCATCGGCACGCTCGGCTGCGCGGCGGCCGCCGCGCGGCTGCTCGGGCTCGACGTCAACCAGACGCGTCACGCGCTCGGCATGGCGGCCTCGATGGCGTCGGGGCTCAAGGAGAACTTCGGCTCGATGACGAAGCCGTACCACGCGGGTCACGCCGCGCAGAGCGGACTGCGGGCGGCGCAGCTGGCCCGCGAAGGTCTGACGGCCTCGGACGCAGCACTCGAAGGCCGCCAGGGCTACGTCGCCGCGTTCTCGGGCGCGACGCTGCCGGCCGACGCGCTGGACCGTCTGGGCAGCCGCTGGGAGCTGACCGCCTCCGGCATCGCCGTCAAGCCGTATCCCTCGTGCGCGCTCACGCACTCCGCCATCGACGCCCTGCTCGAGCTACGCGCGCGCCATCGCGTCGACCCCGCGCAGGTGGCCGCCGTCGAGGTCGGCGTCAACGCGGTGGTGCCGGACGTGCTGCGGCACGCGCGGCCGTCGAACGGGCTCGAGCGTAAGTTCTCGATGCAGTACTGTGCGGCGGCCGCGCTGGCCCGCGGCGCCGTCGGCGTCGCCGACTTCGAGGACGGCGCGGTACGCGACGCCGCCACGCGCGACCTCATGGAGCGCGTCACGATGGTGGTCGATCCCGCGCTGCCGCACGGACTGGAACAGCACGCGTGGAGCCGCGTGACCGTGCGCCTGGCCGACGGCACCACGCTCGCGTCCACGGCCCGTGGCGCCTCCGGGCATCCGGCGACGCCGCTGAGCGACGCCGAGCTGACGGCCAAGTTCCTCGGCTGCGCGGTGCCCGTGCTCGGCGCCGACGCGGCGGAGGGCGTGGCCGAGCAGATCCGCCGCCTCGAGGACGTGCCGGATGTCCGCGCCTTGACCTCGCGGCTCGTCGCGGAGCAGGAGTAACGCCATGGGCGTCATGGACGGAATCAAGATCCTCGAGCTGGCGCGCGTGCCGCCCGCCGAGATGCCGGCGATGATGCTCGCCGACATGGGCGCCGAGGTGCTCAAGATCGACTCGCCCGACCCCGAGCGGCCCGAGGGTGAGGAGTGGGTGCGCCGCACCATCCACTCGTTCACCAACCGCAACAAGCGCTCGATGACGCTCAACATGAAGGCCGCGGAGGGCCAGGCGATCTTCCGCAAGCTCGCCGCGAGCGCGGACGTCATCGTCGAGGGCTTTCGTCCGGGCGTGATGAAGAGACTCGGGGCGGATTACGAGACGATTCGGGCGTTGAATCCGCGGATTGTGTATTGTTCGCTGTCCGGATTCGGGCAAGACGGGCCGTACCGAGACTATCCGGCGCACGACATGAACTATCTCTCGTTGGCCGGCGTGCTGAACCTCATCGGCGACGCCGGGAGCAAGAAGCCCGTGATCCCGCTGAACCTCGTGGCCGACTACGCGGGGGCCAGCCTGCACGGCGCGCTCGGCATCGTGCTGGCGCTGTTCGGGCGCGAGCGCACGGGCCGCGGCCAGCACGTGGACGTCTCCTACCTCGACACGACGGTCTCGCTGCTCGCCGCCACGCCGAACATGCGCTTCTTCTTCTCCGACGGCCAGGCGCCCAAGCGCGGCGAGGGCTTCCTCGGCGGCTCGTATCCCTATTATGCGATCTATGAGACACGCGACGGCAAGCTGCTGACCATCGGCTGCACCGAGCCGTGGCTCTGGGCGAATTTCTGCCGCGCCATCGGCCGGCCGGACTTCGAGCGCTTCGCGCGTAAGCCCGACCAGTTCGTGCGCGCCGCCAACCGCGAGGAGCAGGCCGCCCGGGAGGAGATCGAGAAGATCATCCGCACGCGCGACCGCGACGAGTGGTACGACCTGCTCGTGAAGGCCGACGTCTGCGTGGGCAAGGTCTACGACGTCGAGGAGATGGTGCGCGACCCGCAGATCAACCACCGGCAGATGATCGTCGACGCCCAGCATCCGACGCACGGGCGCGTGCGCCAGGTCGGCGTGGCCATCAAGCTCTCCGAGACGCCGGGCAGCGTGCGCACGGCCGCGCCCCTCGCCGGCGAGCATACCGACCTCGTCCTCAAGGATCTCGGCCTGTCGGCAGCGGAGATCGCCGCCCTCCGCGAAAAGAAGGTCGTCGAGTAGAACCAGTGCCCGAGCGCTGGCGGCAGCTCGCCGCGCTGTCGCTGGCGGAGCTGCTCGCGCTCAGTCTCTGGTTCAGCGCCTCTGCGGTCCTTCCGGCGCTCCAGCGCGAGTGGGCACTCGGGCCCGGCGGCAGCGCCGGCCTCACCATCGCCGTGCAGCTCGGCTTCATCGCCGGCACGCTCGCCAGCGCCCTCACCAACCTGCCCGACATCTGGTCGGCGCGCCACCTCATGGCCGGCAGCGCGCTGGTCGGCGCCGTCGCCAACGCCGCGCTCGCGCTGTCGGTCGATGCGCTCGGCCCCGCGCTCGTGCTGCGCTTCGTGACGGGCGTGGCCATGGCTGGCGCCTATCCGCCGGCGATGAAGATCATGGCCACGTGGTTCCGCGAGCGCCGCGGCCTGGCGATCGGCATTCTGATCGGCGCGCTCACCGTGGGCTCCGCAACGCCCTGGCTCATCCGGGGCGTCACCACGCTGCCGTGGCGCCAGACGCTACTGGCCGCCTCGGGTCTGGCGCTGCTCGGCGCCGTCGTCGTGGTGGTCCTCGTCCGCGAGGGTCCGAATCCCTTTCCCGCGGCCCGTTTCGACCCGCGCATGGCGGTGGCGGTGTTCCGCGAGCGCGGTCCGCGGCTGGCGTGCCTCGGCTACTTCGGTCACATGTGGGAGCTTTACGCGATGTGGGCCTGGATCGGCCTGTTCCTCTTCGACAGCGCGCGCGCCGCCGCTGCGACGGGGTACGCCGGTCTCGCCCCGAGCACCGCGACGTTCGTGGTCATCGCGATCGGCGCGCTCGGCTGCTGGCTCGGCGGCGTCGTCTCCGACCGCTGGGGCCGCACCGCGGCCACGATGGCGGCCATGGCGGCAAGCGCGCTCTGCGCCGCGACGATCGGGCTCACCTTCGGCGGGCCGCCGGCGGTGACGCTGGCGCTGGCCCTCGTCTGGGGCGTGACGGTCGTCGCCGACTCCGCGCAGTTCTCGACGGCCGTCACCGAGCTCTCGCCCCCGGCCTACGTCGGCACCGCGCTGACGATGCAGACGTGCGTGGGCTTCGCGCTCACCAACGTCTCGATCTGGCTGCTGCTGCCGATCGTCTCGGGGGTGGGCTGGCGCTGGGCGTTCGCCACGCTGGCCATCGGTCCCGCGCTGGGCGTCGTCGCGATGGCCCGCCTGCGCGCGGCGCCGGAGGCGGCGCGGCTCGCCGGCGGCCGTCGCTAGGGCCGCCGCACGGCGGGCCGGCGATGCAGGAGCCACAGCATGCCGGCGGCGGCGATGCCGAAGCTCGCGCTCGTGACGGCGGTTTCGAGATAGCCGCTCGGCGTCGACAGACGCGGGGCGACGTTCTGGATCACGATGAGCGGGGCCAGGAGGAGTTCGGCGAGCCGCACGACCGCCGTCTCGAGGGGCTTCGGCGTGCCGCCGGGCTGGCTGTCGAAGGCGACACGGAGGGCGAGGACCTGCCCCGCGACGCTGAGCACGAAGTGCAGCGCGGCGACGACGACGAACACCGCGAGCGTGGCCAGTCGTCGCGCCATCAGTCCTCCGGAGGC
>QHSB01000469.1 GCA_003220335.1 Candidatus Rokuibacteriota bacterium | reverse complement strand
CGGAGGCGAGCGCGCCGATGAGCAGTGCGTACTTCACGCCGACGAGGGACAGCGTGACGGCAATGAGCACACCGACGAAGAAGCTCGACACGAGCTGGCCCCGCACGTATCCGCCGATGCGGTTCAGCACCGCCGGCGCCAGCCGGGTGGCCGTCGGGCGGTAGTCGCGCGGCAGGAGGGTGAGGAGCGTGTGGCCGACCTCGCGCGCGTCGATGACGAGATAGGCGGCGACGACGAGGACGGCCAGCAGCTCGAAGGCGGCGCCGACGGCGCCGGTGGTGAGACGCATCGCGTTCCCGAGGACGATCCCCGCGAGGAAATCCGCCTTCTCGCCCTTCGGTGACGGCAGCGAGGCGCCCCACTGCCCAAGCCAGTAGTCGATGTTACCGAGCCAGGCGCGTACGTTCTCGAGCAGCTTGGGCAGCTGCTCCATGAACTGCGTCCATTGCTCGCTGAGCGCCGGCCAGAGGAGCCGTCCCATGAGCGCGAAGACGCCGGCGACCACGATGTAGACAGCGAGCACGACCACGCCCCGCGGCACGCGCCAGCGCTCGCCCACGCGCGCCGCGGGCAGGATGGCGGCGGCGAGGATGAGCGCGGTGAAGAGGAGCAGCCAGACCTGCCAGGTGGCGATGACGAGCGCGACAGCGGCCACGACGCCGAGAATTTGGAAGATTATGGGCCAGGGCAGGCGAGCGGGGATGGCCACGGCCCCTATGATACCGGCGGCCGTCAGCGATGGACGGTGCGGCGGGCGGGCGCGCGGCGATACGCGCAGTCGCGCATCCAGCAGCGCGCGCACTGGCTGAAATAGTGGTCCACGCGCGCGCGCGCGCCGGCGCCGACGAGCAGCGAGATCGACTTGCCGGGCGTCATGAAGCACGCGGTGTTCAGCCTCACGCCCACCGGCGCGCCGGGACAGAGCCGGAACAGTGCGTGCTGCTCGGCGACGTCCCAG
>QHSB01000468.1:6507-11353 GCA_003220335.1 Candidatus Rokuibacteriota bacterium | reverse complement strand
TCGCCGATCGTGACCACGGCCGCCGCCACGTGCTCGACCTCGCCCCAGCGCTCGCCCGTCGCCGGAATCGTCAGCACCTCGCCGCCGGCCTCGAGGGTGTCGGGGCCGCGCGCGTCCACCGGGAGCCAGCGAACGACGGCGCACGGGACCATGAGCCGCGTGCCCTCCGCGAGCGCCTCGTCGAAGAGCGCGCGCACGTCCGGCGTCGGCAGATCGACGCCCTTCTTGTAGCCCTGAAAGCGGAGGACCTCGTCGGGATCGATGGCGAGCGGCAGGTCGGCGAGGACCTGGGCGCCGGACGGCAGCGCTACTTCCTGTGGCGTCTGACCAGCTCCGCGATCAGGCGGATGTGCTCGGGGTTGGAGCCGCAGCACGCGCCGACGATGTTGCAGCCGGCGTCGAGCAGCGCGGGATAGTCGCGCGCCATCGCCTCGGGACCGAGCTCGTACGTCACCGTGTCGCCGGTGGTGACCGGCAGGCCCGCGTTCGGGTACGCGACGAGCGGCGCGTCGGTGACCGCGCGCATCTCGCGGATGATGACGATCGCCCGATCGGGACCGCGCCCGCAGTTCATGCCGACGACGTCGGCGCCGGCGGCGAGCAGGTTCTTGGCGACCTCCGCCGGGCTCTCGCCCCACATCGTGCGGTCGCGGTCGTGCATCTCCTCGAACTGGAAGAACATCGTCGCCATCACCGGCAGATCGGTCACCGCCTTGCACGCGCGGATCGCCGCCGTCGCCTCCTGCGGAAACATCATCGTCTCGACGGCGAAGAGATCGACACCGCCCTCCGCGAGCGCCTCGGCCTGCTCGCGGAACGTCGCCTCGTACTCCTCGTCGGTCACGCCCGCGTCCAGCGCGTAATCTTGCGGGAGGCGGCTCGTGGGCCCGATCGAGCCCGCGACGAAGCCGTGCGCCGGCGCGACCTTGCGCGCCAGCTGCGCGCCCTTGACGTTCAGCTCGCGCGTGCGGTCGCCCAGCGCGTACTCGTTGAGCTTGAGGCGCGCCCCGCCGAAGGTGTTCGTCTCGACGATGTCGCTGCCCGCGTCGAAGTAGCCGCGGTGGATGCCGGCCACGACGTCGGCGTGGGTGTCGTTCCACAGCTCGGGACAGGCGCCGTTGAGCAGGCCGGCCGCGAACAGCATCGTGCCGTAGCCGCCGTCGAAGACGAGGATCTGCCCCGTCTTGACGCGCTCGACGACCTCCCAACCACGCGAGGTCATGCCGGCAGCGTCACGCCCAGCAGGTGCTTGGCCTTCACCACGGCCATCGTCGAGTCCTTGGCGTAGCCGTCGGCGCCGATCTCGTCGCAGAAGGCCTGGCTCACGGGGGCGCCGCCCACCATGACCTTCACGCGCTCGCGCAGGCCCGCCTTGACCAGGGCGTCGATCGTCCGCTTCATGCCCGGCATCGTCGTCGTCATCAGCGCGGAGATCCCGACGATGTTGGCGTTGTGCTCCTCCACCCCGGCCACGAACTTCTCCGGCGCCACGTCGCGGCCGAGGTTGATCACCTTGAAGCCGGCGCCCTCCAGCATCATGGCCACCAGGTTCTTGCCGATGTCGTGCAGGTCGCCCTGCGCGGTACCGATGACGACGATGCCGTGGTAGTCATCGCCCTTGGCGGCGGCGGTGATGAGCGGCTTGAGGAGATCGAGCCCGGCATACATCGCGCGCGCGGAGAGCAGCACCTGGGGGACGTAGTACTCGTTGCGGCGGAACTTTTCGCCGACGACGTCCATGCCCGGGATGAGGCCCTTGAAGATGAGATCCTTGGGGTCCATGGAGAGGGCGAGGCCTTCACGCGTCTTGGCGGCGACGGTGTCCTTGTCGCCGATGATCAGCGCCCGAGACATCTTCGGATAGTCGAACGGCTCGCTCATGCCCCTCCCGCGCGCATCGTCGTGCTCAGCCGAGTTCTAACACGGGGCCGGCGACGCGGCAATCACTTCGCGCGGCTCGACAGGTAGTCGGCGACGGCCGGCGCGGAGTCGGGGTCGAGCGACGTGAAGGTGATGCCCACCTCGTCGCCCTTGCGCCAGGCGATCAGCGCCTCGGCCACGATCGGCTTCGGCAGCGCTCCGCCCTCGCAGCGGATCTGCACGGTCTGCCCCGTCACCCAGTCGTCGGGCACGCCCTTGAGCGCCATACCGCCCTCGCTGATGTCGCGCGTGAGCACGGTGCACGCGCCGCCCGCGCCGGCGACCGACAGCGTGGCCGCGGCCTCGAGCGTCGCCCGGGGATGCTTGCGGATGTTGCTCGGCAGGACGGCGTAGATCCTCACGGGCTGGGTCTTGCCCTTCACGGTGACCTCGCCGAGCTCCTGGGTCACGAACTGGTCCTTCACCAGCACGTAGGTGGACTCGCTGATGATGATGTTGGCCTTGTAGTCCTTGGTGATCGACTCCAGCCGCGCGCCGAGGTTGATGGTGTCGCCGATGGCCGTGTACTCCAGGCGCTGCTTGGACCCCAGCGTGCCCACCACCGCCTCCCCGGTGTTGATCCCGACGCCGCTGCGGATGGCGAGGCCGAGCTTCTCCTCCCAGCGCTTGGACACGGCGAGCGTTCGCTCCTGGAACTCCAGGCCGGTGCGCACGGCCTTGACGGCGTGCTCGGGATCCTCGAACGGCACGTTGTAGAGCGCCATGACGCAGTCGCCGATGTACTTGTCGATGGTGCCGCCGTGACGGAAGACGATCTCCGTCATCTCCGTCAGGTACTCGCGCAGCATCTCGGCCACCTGCTCCGGCTGCAGCTTCTCGGACAGCGACGTGAAGCCGCGGATGTCGGAGAAGAGGACGGTCACCAGCCGCCGGCTGGTCGTCAAGCTGCCCTCCTCCTTGTGGCGCACGACTTCGCGGACGACCGACGGCGAGAAGAACTGCGAGAGCTGGCGCCGCTCGCGCTGCTCGCGCACGAAATTCTCGATGACGGTGGCGCCGTAGCCGAGCACGAGGGCGACCGTGCCCGCCATCCCGCGCATCCACACGTCGCCGAGCACGAAGCCGCCGAAGGCGGCGAGGGTGAGGATCGCCCAGAACCCGGTCGCGGCGAGCAGCGCGCGAAACGCACGCAGGCGCACCACGAGCGCGGCGCCGAAGAGCCCGGCCATCACGGCCAGGACCGTCGACAGCGGCTGAGGGACCTCGCGGATCGCGTTGCCGCGCACCAGCGTCTCGAGCGCGTTGGCGTGGATCTCCACGCCCGGCATGTCGCCGCCGCCGGCGAATGCGGTGGCGAACTGATCGTGCAAGATCTCGGTGGTGGGGCCCACGAGCACGATCTTGTCCTTCCAGAACTCGGACGGGATCTCATCGCGGAGGACGCGATAGTAGGACACCCAGGGATACGTGCGTAGCCCACCGCGAAAGTTGATCAGCACGTCGCGGGCGTCGGGCAGCGGCTCGACGCGCACGCCGGCCCGGGCGAGCAGGCGATGGATCTGGACGTCGAGGCCGGGGATGCGCTCGGCGTCGAGCGGTGTCCACAGCGGCACGCGACGGATGTGGCCGTCGGGATCCCGCGGCAGGTCCACCGGCGCCACCCCGGCCGCCCCCTCGCGGATCACGCGGATCGGCGCGTTCAGCGTCGTCCGCGTGTAGAAGGGCTGGATGTCGTCGGTGATGGCCGCGCCGAGCACGACGCGGCCGGCGGCGGTCACGGCGGCGCCGAGCGCCTTGTCGTCAGCGGGGCCTCGGGAGGACGGGGCGTCGAAGATCAGGTCCACGGCGATGGCGAGCGGATTGCCCGCCGCGATCTTCGTCAACAGCTGGCCGTGCATCGCGCGCGGGAACGGCCACTGCTCGTTCAGCTCGGCGAAGCTCGATTCGTCGATGGTGACGATGACCACCGACAGGTGAGGCGCCCGGGGTCCGCGCCACTCGAAGAGCCGGTCGAGCGACCAGTGCTCCAGCGTTTCGAGGAGGCCGAACTGCACGAGCCCGACCACGGCGACGCCGACGAGGATCCCCGCCAGATGCTTGCGGCCGACGTCGCGGACGCGGGCCCACGAAACGGTCATCTTCGACAATGTATGCTAGTATCGGCCGGGAATGAAGATACGAGTGCTCGGCGCCTACGGAGCCGAAGGACTCGGTCAGCGGCCCACGTCCTTCCTCGTCAACGACCGAATCCTCATCGACGCGGGTACCGTTGGCGGTGCACTGACCATGCCCGAGCAGACCCTCATCGAGCACGCGCTCATCACGCACTCTCACCTCGATCACGTCGCCGGCCTCGCCTTCCTCGCCGAGACGCTGGCGTTTTCCGAGACGCGCGCGCCGCTGACCGTGGCGAGTCTCGAGCCGGTGGTGAACGCGCTGCGCGCGGGCGTCTTCAACAACCTGGCGTGGCCCGACTTCGCCCAGATTCCGCTCGACGCCCCCGTGATGAAGTACCGGACGCTGGTGGAAGAGGCGGAGCAGCGCGTGGGCGAGGCGTGGGTGACCCCGGTGGCCGTGAACCACACGGTGCCCACGAGCGGGTTCATCTTCCACGACGGCACCACGGGCTTCATCTTTTCGGGCGACACCGGGCCCACGGAGGCGCTGTGGAAGGCGGCGCGTGGGCTGCGCGGGCTGCGCGCGGCGTTCGTCGAGTGCGCATTCCCGAACCGGATGGCGAAGCTGGCGGAGGTCGCGCGGCACATGACGCCGGCCCTGATCCGCCGCGAGCTCGACAAGCTGCCGCCGGACATCCCCATCTGGATCTACCACGTCAAGCCGCAGTTCTACGACGAGATCGCCGACGAGCTGTCCCGCGTCGACGCGGGTCGCATCACGATCCTCGAGCAGGACAAGACCTACAGGCTATAGACATGGGGGGCCCCGAGATGGCCCCCCAAACCCC
>QHSB01000468.1:0-6493 GCA_003220335.1 Candidatus Rokuibacteriota bacterium | reverse complement strand
GCCGGGTCACCCCTCGATATTCGGCACCAGCACCACCGTCTCGCTCGACAGCTCGACGCGCACGCGCTCGCCCAGACGAAAGATCCGTCCCTCGTGCTGCGACGGCAGCTCGACGCGCACCGGCGCGGCGGCGCCGATGTCGACCTCGTAGAGCTGGCGCGCGCCCTCGAACACGCGCAGGCTCACCGTGCCCGGCAGGCCGGGCCCCCGGCCCATCGCGGCGTCGGTCATCGACAGGAGCTCCGGCCGCAGCACGAGGAGACCGCGGCTGCCCTCGCGATACTCGCCCACGCCCGCCACCGGCACGCGATGGCCGCCCTCCGTCTCGACGACCACGCCGAGGTCGCGCACCTCGACGACGCGCACGGGCAGAAAGTTCGCGGGGCCAAGCGCCTCGGCCACCACGCGCGTGCGCGGATGCTGGTACACCTCGGACGGCTCGCCGAGCTGTGCCACCTGCCCGTCGTGCAGCACCGCGAGCCGGTCGGAAAGGGCCAGCGCGTCGGCGGCGTCGCGCGTGACGTGGATCGTCGTGACGGCGAGGTCGCGGTGCAGCTTGGCGAGCTCGATCCGCAGCGTCTTGCGCGTCAGCGGATCGAGATGGGCGAGCGGCTCGTCCAGCAGCAGCACGCGCGGCTCGGGCGCGAGCGCGCGCGCCAGGGCGAGCCGGCGGCGCTCCTCCAGCGTCAGCTCGGGCGGGCGGCGCTCGGCGGCGCCGGCCAGCCCCAGCCGTCCGAGCACGGTCGACACGCGGCGCTCGACCTCGTTGGCGGCCACGCCGTGCGCCTGCAGGCCGAAGGCCACGTGCTCGCGCACGCTCATGTGACGCCAGAGCGCGCCCTCCTGGAAGACGTAGCCGATCGAGCGCGCGCCGGGCGGAAGAGCCAGGATGTCCTCCCCGTCCACCACCACGCGCCCGGCGCTCGGCGTCATGAAGCCCGCGACGGCACGCAAGACGTCGGTCTTGCCGGAATGCGGCGGGCCGAGGAACGTGAAGAACTCGCCGTACCGGACGTGGACGCTGATGCCCAGCAGCCCGGGCGGCACGCCGCCGCGCGTGGCCAGCGCCTCCAGCCGGATGTCGACGAGCGGCCGGCTCATGCGCGCCGCGGGCTCGCGTCACGCGCGAGGGGCACGCACGCCAGCCCGATGAGCGCCAACGACGCGTAGAGCGCGCCCGGCGCGGACCAGGCCAGGAGCGTGGTGGCGAGCACCGGACCCACGAACGCCGCGCCGATGCGCGCCGAGTTGACCACGCCGATGGCCACGCCACCCGACTGCGCGATCCGCGCGACGGCGAGCGGGAACACCGGCGCGATGCAGAGCACCTGCAGGAAGCGCAGCGCGCCGTAGGCCCACACGTTCCGCACCGGCGCCAGCGCGACGACGAAGATCGACGAGAGCACGAGCAGCCCGGAGATGAGCCGGCGCTCGGGCAGCAGGTCGGCGAGCCGCGAGGCCAGGACGGAGCCGAGCGCGGCGGCGACGGCGGAGGCGAAGATGATGAGACCGCCGACTTCCAGCGTCCGATCGTCGGCGACGCCGAGGTCGGAGAGCACCCGCGGCAGGATCGAGGTGAGGAAAAAAATCTGGGTCGAGCCGCCGAGCACGATGCCGGCCACGGCGAAGACGTCGCGCCAGTTCGGCCGGGCCGCGCTCGCGCCGGACGCGGCGCCGTCGTTCCGGTCGGGCAGGCCCCAGCGCACGAGCGCGCCGCAGCCGAAGAGGATCGCGGCGCCGAGCACGAACGACGCGCGGAAGCCGAGCCGCGCGGCGGCGATGGCGCCGACGAGCGGGCCGATCACCTGCCCGATCGTCATGCCCGACTGGATGGCGGCCACCTGGCGGCGCACGTCCCGCGGATCGTCGGAGCGGCCGGCGCTGACGAACGCAAAGGTGGAGGCGGCGCCGGTGACGCCAAGGACGATGCGGCAGAGAAACAGCTCGATCAGGGTGCGCGCGGCGGCCGTGCCGAGGAAGGCGAGGCCCTGGGTCACCTGGACCATCGCGTTGAGCGTCCTGGGATTGCCGCGCTCGGCCCAGCGGCCCCACAGCGGCGCCGTGAGCACGGTGGCGAGCGGCGTGATGCCCATGATCCAGCCCGTCCAGGTGAGGGTGCCCGCGGCGTCCGACGTCGAGATGCGCTGGATGTGGAACGGCAGGCTGATGTAGACGAACGACCACGAGAACGAGCCGAAGAACATGGCGAGCGGCAGGACCTGCCGCTCGTCAAATCGCGCCGAGGTCACCGCACCACAGTACCACCACAACGTTGGCCGGTTGACGTCGGACGTGACGCACCGTCGGACGCTCGACGCGCGCGTCCCGGCCGCGTCGCGCCATGTGGCGCCACGCGGGCGCGGCACTGCGCTTGCTCCTCCCTCCCGTGGTGATTGTGACATCGGACGGAATCGTTTTTCTCACCTCGAAGGGGGCCACCGCAGAATGGATGCGCCATACCAGCTCATCGGCCAGTTTCTGAGAGAGCATCCCGACGTCTTCTGCGTCGACTGTCTCGCCAAGGCCATCGAGGCGTCGCCCAGCCAGGTGAGCATGGCGACCCAGCGACTGCTCGCGGGCGAGGCGGCATTCGCCGCGCGTCTGGATATCTGCTCGCGCTGCGCGCGCCGGCGCATGGTGATCAGGGCCGCCGCCTAGCGCAGCCGCATACATATAGAGAGGACGCGAGACATACGTGAAGATTGACGATGAAGAGTTGCGCGAGTCGAATTGTGACGTGCTCACTGAGACCAGCGTGAGCACGTCATTTCATTCCCCGGTCCAACCGGCAGGGACGGCGATGACGTCGCGGCGAACGAGCCCCGTTACTCCTTGATCGCGTCCCCGACCTTCTTCACGGCTTCGCCCACCTTACGGCGCGCTTTGCCGACGTTCTCCTGGACGGCTCCGGCGACACGCTGTCCGGTCCCTTCGGCTTCGAGATCAGGGTCGTCTGAGGCCTTGCCCACCTGTTCCTTGACGTAGCCCTTCGCCTTTTCGACCTTCCCCTTCAGCTCATCCTTGTTCATGGCGCGCCTCCTCAAGGGCCGCCTCCGCAACCGGCATGCCAGCGACCATTGACTGCGTGCAGGCGAGTCAGGCGGTCTTACGCTGTCGGGGAATCGAAAAGACCGAAGGCTTCAGCGGCCTTGCGGCCTGCTTGGAGGCGGCCGCGGCGTGCTGAGCGGCCTTCCTGACGATCTCGTGGAACCGCCGGCGCACTTCCCGAACGTCGCTAGGCGTGAATATCGACTTCGAACGACGAGCGATCATCACCGGTCCCTCCTGTCGCACGCGCAACGCCGCGCTGGAGGCTCGTACCGTACTCGCGAAGTGCCGCGACGCTCAAGGCGCGGCGCGGCATGATGAGGGCCGGTCTCCCGGACGCCTGAGGATGGCGGCGATCGTCATTACGAATTGCTCGACGTCGAGCGGCTTCTGAAAATACGCCGCCCAGCCGCTGATCGCTGCCGGCGGATAGCGTTCGTGGTATGCGGTGACCGCGACAGCGGGGAGGCTGCCGCCCCGGTCGCTCGGCTGCTCGCGGAGCCACGTCAGGAACGAGGCGCCGTCTACACCGGGCAGGGCGAGGTCGGTGACGATCAAGTCGAGCTTCACGGTGCTGACGTACCGCTGCGCGGTGCCGACGTCTTCGGCGCCGAGGACGGTCGCGCCGCAGGACCGCAGCACCTCTCGTATGAGGTCGCGACTGTCGGCGTCATCCTCACGCCGTCACGTCTCCTGGTCACGGTTTGACGCAAGGATCGCGGCAACGACCACCGCGAGGGTCACGACCGTCACGCCGACGATGCGTGCTGTGCGGTTGGTCGCCAGATCACCATAGACGAAGACCCCGAGGCCGATGAGAGCCAGCGCGGCGTCGAGCGCGATGCTCACCACCCGCAACAGCGCCTCGCAAGGAGCTCTTGGTCCACGATGCGCGGCACTGTAGGCGGGTCGGCTCAGCAAGTCAATTCAGGCCGGGCGGTGCAAACTCGAGTCCGTCCGACCGGCGCGCAGCGCGCGGTACCGGGCGGGCGTCAGTCCGAATGCGGCCTTGAACGCACGGGTGAAGTGCGCCTGGTCCGCGAACCCCGCGTCGCACGCGATCTCCACGAGCGGCCGTTCCTGGTGAATCCGCTGGCGGGCAAACTCGAGGCGGCGCATCACCAGATATCGGTAGGGGCTCGTGCCGAACATGATCCTGAACTGGCGGGCGAGGTCGTATCGCGTCAGGCCGGTGATCGCCTCCAGCTCCGTCGAACGCACGACGCGCGTGCGCTCGGCGTCGAGAAACTGCCGCGCACGCTCGAGGCCCCGGATATCGACGTGGCGCGAGAGGGCCGGTCGCCCGGCCCCGCGCCGCTCACCGGCCATCAATCCTTCGGCCAGGCCGACGACGAGACTGTCGATCGCCAGGGAGTCCGGCGGCGCCCGAAAGGCTTCCCCGATCGCGCGTGCCAGCCGCGCGTTCTTCGACACCGGATCGCGGAGAAACGGCAGCGGATACGGCCGTCCGCGCAGCACCCGCAGCGCCTCGGTCAGGCGAGACGGCTCGACGTAGACGATCCGGTACCCGAATCCCTCGCCGGTGCCGGCCCGCCCGTCGTGGGGCTCGTCCGGATAGAGCACGACGACCTCGCCGGGCATGCTGGTCCTGACCGATCCTCGGTAATCGAAGACCTGGACTCCGCGGTCGGTCAGGCCGATCGCGTACGTGTCGTGGCGGTGCTTCTGGTAGGCCTCGCCGGCGAACCAGGCGCGGAACAGCTCGACGCCGTCCGCCGGCGCCCTGCTCGCGATCCAGCTCGTGATCGTGCGCGCGCACGATCGTTCAAGACCCTCGCCGCCCGATCTCGTTACGTTGGATCGCATCAGGAGCCGTCCTGGAGGCAGCGTACGACGAGAGAGCAGATCGTGGCGTTTCTTCTCTTCGCGGTCGTGGCCGCCGTCACGCCAGGTCCGAGCAACATCATGCTGACGGCGGCCGGCGCGAACGCGGGCGTGCTGAAGGGGCTCCCATGCCTCTTCGGCGTCGCCACGGGGATGGGGCTGATGATGTTCCTCGTGCCGTTCGGACTGGGCAGCCTCGTGCTGAAGACGCCGCTGCTGCTGAAGGTACTCCACTGGGGCGGCGCCGCGTTTCTCCTCTGGCTGTCGTGGAAGATCGCGACCTCCGGCCGTCGTGAATCGGCCGCCGAACGCGACCCCGTCGGCTACGTCGGGGCCGCGGTCTTCCAGTGGATCAACCCAAAATCGTGGCTCGTGAGCACGAGCGCCGCCGGAACGTTTCTCCATCCCGAGGCCGGGAGCGCGATGTCACAGTCCGCTTCGCTCGGCGCGCTCTTCGTCCTGGCCGCGCTGCCCAGCGGCTTCGTGTGGCTGGCGTTCGGCGCGACCGTGCAGCACGCCCTGCACGACGAAGGCAGGCGCAGAATCTTCAACATCGCCATGGGAACGCTGCTGGCCCTGTCGGTCGCTCTCATCGTCTGGTAGAGTCTCGACGTGAAGGACGACAGCGCCACGATCCGGCGCGCCGCGATCGAGCGGTGGCTGGCCACCGCGGCGTTCAACGCGTACTTCCGGTTCCGCGTCGGCGCCCTCGGCGAGGGCACCTGCACGCTCGAGGTGCCGTTCCACGAGGAGTTCCTGCGGCCGGGGGACGTCGTCAGCGGGCCGGTGTTCATGGCGGCGGCCGACGCGGCCACGTGGCTCGCGATCGCGAGCCTGCGCGGGACCGAGGAAGCGTGGGTGACCGTAGACCTCAAGACCGCCTTCCTGCGGCCGGCGCTCCGCGAGCCGTTCACGTGTACGGGCCGCCTCCTGAAGGTCGGCCGGCAGCTGATCTACGCCGTCGCGGAATGCGTGCGCGAAGACGGCACGCTGCTGAGCCACCACACGGTGACGTACGCGCGCGCGGCGCCCGGCCAGTAGCGCGCCAACGAACGCCCAGGACGTTGACGAGGCGTTGTGTCGGGCGTAGCGTCAGCCGCAATGAGACGGCTCGGGGCCATCGTCGTCGTCGCGACACTCCTGCTTCTACTGCAGGTACCTCCCAGTGAAGGACGCGGCGGCCATCGCGGCGGTCAGCACGGTCGACATCACTTCCACAGTGGCCGAGTCATCGTGGGCGTCGGACCGTGGTGGTGGGGACCGCCCTACCCGTATTGGTACTATCCGCCGCCCGCGTACTACGTCCCTCGATCGGTCGTCGTCGAAGAACCGCCGGTCTACATCGAACGGTCGCCGGTGACACATCCGGAGGGTTACTGGTACTACTGCCCAGGCGCGAACGCCTACTATCCCCAGATATCGAACTGCCAGGAGCCCTGGGTCCCGGTTCCGCCGACGACGAACTGACGCGTCAGCGGATGCAGAAGATATAGAGGACGACCGTGATGTTCGCCGCGACGGTACTGACCCTGCTGGGGTGTCAAGAGCAAGACCGGAAAAGCTTTCCCTTCCGGCTCCTCGAGACGCTCTAGACTCGGGT
>QHSB01000731.1 GCA_003220335.1 Candidatus Rokuibacteriota bacterium | reverse complement strand
CGCACCTCGGCGTCCGCGCGCACGTCGGCCGGCGAGCCGTCGGCGATCACGCGGCCCTGGTGCAGCACGGTGATCTTCTGCGCGATGGAGAAGACGACCTCCATGTCGTGCTCGGTGAACAGCAGCGTCAGGCCGCGCTCGCGCGCGATGCGATCGACCAGGCGGATCGTCTCCCGCGTCTCGCCGGCCGACATGCCGGCCGTGGGCTCGTCGAGCAGCAGGATGTCGGGCTCGAGGGCCAGGGCCAGACCCAGCTCGAGCTGCTTCTGCGCGCCGTGCGAGAGGAAGCCGGCGATCTCGCCGGCGCGGTCGGCGAGCCCCAGCGAGTCCAGCAGGCGCAGCGTCTCGTCGCGGTAGAGGTCCCGCACGGGCGTGAAGAGGTTCCAGCCCCGCCCACGATGCGACAGGAAGGCGGCGTCGCAGCGCAGGTGGCCGGTGATCAGGTTGAAGAGCGTCGTCTTGCCGGCGCCGTTGGGCCCGATGATGGCGCACACGCTGCCCTTGGCGACGTCGAAGGAGACGCGCGAGACGGCGACGAAGCCGTCGAACGACTTGGTGAGGCCGCGCACCTCAAGCACGCCGCGGCCTGGCGAGCCGGCGCCCGAGCAGCTCGAGGGCGCCGCCCAGCCCGCCGGGAAAGCCGAACAGCAGCACGACGAGGATCGTGCCGAGCACGAAGGGCCAGTACTCCGTGTAGGAGACGATCTGCTGGTTGAGGAGAATGAGGGCCAGGGCGCCCACGCTGGGCCCGTAGAACGTCCCCATCCCGCCCAGCAGCGTCATGATCAGCACCTCGGACGACTTGGTCCAGTACGCGAAGTCCGGGAACACGCCGCGGTTGAAGATGCCGAAGAGACCGCCGGCCAGCCCGGCGAAGGCGCCGGCCAGCACGAAGGCCGCCAGCTCGTAGCGCCGCACGTGGACGCCGATGAACTCCGCGCGCTCGGCGTTCTCGCGGATGGTGGTCAGCATCCGGCCGAACGGCGAGCCCACCACGCGATGCAGGAGGAACAGACACAGCGCCACCAGCACGACCGTCAGCAGGTAGAAGTGGTCGCTGGTCCTCAGACCGTCGAGCCACGGCAGCCGCCCCATCCACGCGAGGTCCGGGTAGGGCACCTCCGGCATGCCCTGCTCGCCGCCCGTGACCTCGTTCCACTTGAAGCAGATGGCCCAGACGATCTGCGCGAAGGCCAGCGTGAGCATCGCGAAGTAGATGCGCGTGAGCCGCACGCAGAACAGGCCGAACAGCAGCGCGAAGGCCGCGGCCAGCACGCCGGCGGCGGGGAAGGCCAGCAGGAACGGCACCCCGAGCTTCTTCATGAGGATGCCGGTCGTGTAGGCGCCGATGCCGAAGTAGGCGGCATGGCCGAAGGACACGAGGCCGGTGTAGCCGACGAGGAGATTGAGGCTGGTGGCAAAGAGCGCCCAGATGACGACGTCGTTGGCCACGAACGTGTAGAAGCGGGAGCCGAAGGCCGGCACGAGGAGTGCCGCCAAAACGACGAGGGGCGCCCACGGCACGCGCGCGAGGTGGCTCATCGCAGCGGCCGTCCCAGCAGGCCCCAGGGACGGACCATCAGCACCGCGGCCATGAGGGCGAAGACGGCGAAGATCGAGAAGCGCGGGAAGAACAGGATGCCGAAGGAGAGCACCTGGCCGTAGATGAGCGCGCCGAGGAAGGTGCCCCAGAACGAGCCGAGGCCGCCGATCACGACGACCACGAACGCCTCGACGATGACCTCCGTGTCCATGCCCGGCGTGGTGGCGCGCATCGGGCTGATGAGGGCGCCGCCGAGGCCGCCCAGGAACGAGGCGAGCACGAACACCCAGGTGTAGAGCGCGTCCACGTTGACGCCCAGCGCGCCCAGCGTCTCGCGGTCCAGCGCGGCCGCGCGGATATAGCGGCCCGCGCGCGTACGCTGCAGCACCAGCCAGAAGGCCAGCGCGATGGCGGGGCCGAGGAGGATGATGAACAGGTTGTAGTGCGGGATGGTGGCGCCGAACAGGTGCAGGGCGCCCGTCAGCTCGGGCGGCCGGCTCACCGATTTCTGCTGCGTGCCCCAGAGCATCTTGGCCGCGTCGCCCAGGATCAGCGCGAGCGCGTAGGTGAACAAGAGCTGGTAGAGCTCGTCCTTGCCGT
>QHSB01000467.1 GCA_003220335.1 Candidatus Rokuibacteriota bacterium | reverse complement strand
CGTCCAGCTCGTCGACGAAGATGGCGCCCTTGGCGCGCAGCGACTCCACCACGTGCCGGTTGTGCACGATCTCACGGCGCACGTAGACGGGCGGGCGGCAGACGGACAGCGCCAGCTCGACGATGTCGATGGCGCGCTCGACGCCCGCGCAGAAGCCGCGCGGCCCGGCCAGAAGGATCTCGGAGATCGGAACGGTGCTCACATCGCGCCTCACGGGAAAAAGAAGGAGATGCCGGCCACGCCGACGTTGGACTCGAAGCCGCGGTTCGGCTGGCTCGTGTTGCCGTTGGAGACGTGCTGGTAGCGGTACCCGGCGTAGAGCGCCGTCTTGTTCGAGACGAAGATCGAGGCCCCGAGGCCGCCGAAGACCAGGAACGCGAAGGTCGAGTTGATCTCACGGACGTCGAGATCGGTGCCGCCGGCCCCCCCGCCCAGCTCCGCGTACGGCACCACGCGGCCGAGACCGAGGAAGTGGTAGCGGCCCACCGCAGCCAGGCCCGCCCAGAACGCCTGCTTCGGCGTCGTGTAGTGCTGGTAGAGCGGCTCGAGGCCGACCTCGAGGGCGCCGTAGAGGAACGAGCTCCTGGCGATCGTGTCGAGCGGCAGCAGGCTGAAGCGCACGCCGGCGTCGTAGAACTCGACATGGGAGGCGCTGCGCTTGTGCTCGAGGTTGGTCTGCCAGCCGTACGCGCCCTCGCCGGACAGCACGAACGTGCCCTTCTTGAACGTCTGCTCGGCGTCGAAGGCCCACGCGGGCGCCGCCGCGAGCAGCAGCGCGACGATTGAAATGATCGTCGTCATGGCTCGATGAGCACCTTCAACGCGTCGCCTCTCTGCATGAGATCCAGCGCCGTGTGCACGCCGTCCAGTCGCATCCGGTGCGTCACGAGTCCGTCCGGCGCGACGGCCCCCGTCTCGAGCGCCTCCACCGCCTGCCGGATGAGCTCGGGCGTGTGGTGGAACGCGCCGAGGAGCGTCAGCTCCTCGTAGTGCGCCCGGCGAGTGTCCACTCGTACCGAGGTCCCCGGCGCGCAACCACCAAAGAATACCACGCTTCCTCCGCGGCCCACGGCGGCCATGGCCTGCTCCCACACCTCGGGACGACCCGTGGCGTCGATCGTCACGTCGGGTCCGCGCCCGTCGGTCAGCGCGCGCAGGTCGGCGACGACGTCGGCGCTGGCCGTGGCGTCCACGCACTCGCCGAGCCCCAGCGCGCGGACGCGCTGCAAGCGCCAGCCCGCCTTGCCGATGAGCAGGACGCGACATTTTCGCGTGGCCGCCACCATGGCGAGCAGGCAGCCGAGCGGCCCGTGGCCGAACACGGCCACCGTCTGGCCCTCGTCGAGCCGCGCGCGCTCGACTCCGAGCATGGCGCAGGCGAGCGGCTCCGCGAATGCGGCCCGCGCGGCGGCGACACGGTCGAGCCGCACGATGTTCTTCGCGACGAGGCGCGGGGGCAGCGCGATGTACTCGCCGTAGGCGCCGTTGACGAAGAGCAGGTCCTCGCAGAGGTTCGGCCGTCGGGCAAGGCAGGGGCGGCACTCCCCGCACGGCGCGGAGTTGGCGGCGGCCACGCGGTCGCCCTCGCGCACGCGCGAGACGCCGGCGCCGACGGCGGTCACCGTGCCCGCGAACTCGTGGCCGAACACCGTCGGCACGTGCGGAATCATCACCGGGTGACCGCGGCGGCGCACCTTGACGTCGGTGCCGCACGTCAGCGCGGCGTCGACGCGGAGCACGATCTCGCCCGCCGCCGGCTCCGGGATCGGCAGCACCTCGTCGCGCAGGTCTCCGGGGCCGTGGAAGACCACCGCGCGCATGCTGGCCCTCACGGTGTCACGTACACCTTGAGCGCCTGGCGACGGCGCATGAGTTCGACGCCCTCCGCGAGGCGCTCGAGCGGCAGCCGGTGACTCACGAGCCCCTCGACGTCGACCTTGCCGGCCGCGATCAGCCAGAACGCGCGCGCGAGCGTCCCCGGAGACGACGAATAGGTCGTGGTCACGGTCAGCTCGCGGTGGTAGAGCGTCTCGAGGGCGACCGGCAGCGCGTCGCCCGGACCGCCCGCGAAGGCGTGGATCGAGCCGCCGTCGCGCACGACGCGCACCGCCCACTCGAGCGCCGGCGTGGCGCCTCCGGTGATGATCACGTGATCGGCCCCGCGGCCCGCGGATAACGCGCTCACGCGCGCGTCGGCCTCGTCCGGGACGCGCGCGTCGATCCCGCGCGCGCGTCCGCCCTCGACGCGGTCGGGCTGCTGGTCCACGCCGACCACGGCCGCCCCCGCCCGCGCGAGCAGCGGGACGAACAGGCAACCGATGGAGCCGAGCCCGACCACCACCGCGGTGTCGCCGGGCTGCACGCGGGCGCGCTCCACGGCGCGCAGGCAGCACGCGAGCGGCTCCACGAACGATGCCTCCTCGTCCGTGAGGTGCTCGGGCACCCGGAAGGTCGCCGACCGCACGTTGGCGGCCGGCACGCGGACGAACTCGGCGAAGCCGCCGGGATCGAGGTTCGACTCCTTGAACGCGCGGCACATCGACTCGCTGTCGCGCCGGCAGTAGTGGCACTCGCCGCACGGCACGTGGTGCGCGGCCACCACGCGATCGCCGACGGCGAAGCCACCCGCGCCCTCGCCCGCCTCGACCACGTCGCCGACCACCTCGTGACCGAGGACGGCGGGCGCGCGCGCGGCCGGATCGGCCAGCTTCGCGATGTCCGAGCCGCAGAGGCCGCAGCCGCGCAGCCGCAGCAACAGCTCGCCGGCGCCGGCGGCGGGACGCGGCACGTCCGCCGGGGCCAGGCGTCCGGCGCCCTGAAAGATAACGGCCCGCATCATGGGCTCGCCTCGGACGGGCCGGCAGGGCCGGCACTCCGTCCTGCGGCTCGCACAGCCTTCATGCCACGCGGCCCAGCAGGCCGCTCATCCAGCAGCGCAGCGCGATGGCCGCCTTGCGCCGCGCGGGGAGCGCCACGCGCTCGTCGAAGACGCGAAAGCGCCGCGCCTCGATCTCTCCGAGCAGCGCGAAGTAGATGCGACCCATGATCTCCGCGGGCACGAGCGAGCGCGCGTCGGCCGCGGGAAAGGCCGCCCACGCCGTCGCGTACTGCTCGCGCGCGCGCGCGGCCTGGGCGGTCATGAGGCGGACGAAGGCATCGCCGTAGCGGCCGGCCCTCAGGTCCTCCGCACTCACGCCGAAGGTCCGGAGATCCTGCTGCGGAACGTAGATGCGGCCGCCGCGCGCGTCGGCGCCGACGTCGCGGATGATGTTGGTGAGCTGCAGCGCCATGCCGAGGCTGACCGCGTAGTCGCGGGCGCCCGGGTCGGTGTAGCCGAAGATCTCGATGCAGCAGAGCCCCACCGCCGAGGCCACGCGATAGCAGTACGGCACCAGCTCCTCGAACGTCTCGTAGGTCGAGCGCTGCAGGTCCATCTCGCAGCCTTCGACGATCGCCTCCAGCGCCCCGCGCGGCAGCCCGAACTCCCGCACGGCGCCGGCCAGCTGCCGCGCGATCGGGTGCTCGGGCGCGGCGCCGCTCTCGTAGCAGCGCGCGATGTCGCGGCGCCACTCGGCGAGCCCGGCGCGCTGCGCGGCCGCGTCGGTGCCGAGGTCGGCGATGTCGTCCACGGTGCGACAGAACGCATAGACGGCGTAGAGCGCCTCGCGGCGCGCGCGCGGTAGCGCGAGAAACGCGTAATAGAAGTTGGAGCGGCTCTTGCGCGTCACCCGCGAGGACAGGCCGGTGAGACTCATCACGCCGCCCCCGGCGCGCCGGCGGCCACGCGCGCGTAGCCGTGGGCGGCGAACCAGCGCACGGCGTCGCGCAGGGCCTCGCGCGGATCGGTCTGCGGCAGCCCGAGCTCGCGCACGGCCTTGGCGGGCGAGAAGTACATGCGTTTTTTGGCCATACGCACGGCCGTGAGCGGCACCGCGGGCGGTCGGCCCGTCAGCCGCGCCACGGCCTCGGTGCAGGCAGCGCCGCACCACGCGACGGCGTACGGCACCCGCAGCCGCGGTGCGGGCCGTCCGGTCGTCTCCGCGAGCAGGCGGCCGATCTCGGCCAGCGAGAGGTTGCCGCGCACGTGGCCGAGGATGTAGCGCTCGCCGACGCGCCCGCGCTCGGCGGCCAGGAGGTGGCCGCGGGCGACGTCGCGCACGTGCACGACGTTGAGGCCGGTGTCCAGCGTCGCGAACATACGGCCCCGCATGAAGTCCACGATCATCTGGCCCGTCGGCGTCGGCTTGACGTCCCAGGGCCCGATGGGCGCCGACGGGTTGACGATCACGACGGGCAACCCGCGCCGCGCGAAGTCCGTCGCGATGCGCTCGGCGAGGAACTTCGACGCCTTGTAGGGACCGACCATGTCGGCGAGCGAGACCGGCGTGTCTTCGGTCCCGGGTGTGCCGTCCTTCGGGATGCCGAGGGCGCCGACGGTCGACGTGTAGACGACGCGCCGCACGCCGCCCTCGCCGGCGGCCTCGAGGATCGCGCGCGTCCCGCCGACGTTCACGCGGTGCAGCTCGGCCGGATCGCGCGCCCACAGCCGGTAGTCCGCGGCGACGTGGTAGAGCGTGTCGGCACCCGTCACCGCGCGCTCGAGCGACGCGCGATCGAGGAGGTCGCCCTCCACGATCTCCACGGGCAGGCCGTCCAGCGCGCGGCGGTCGCCGCCCGGACGCGCGAGCACGCGGACGCTCGCGCCCAGCGCGACCAGCTCGCGCACGACGTTGGCGCCGACGAAGCCGGTGCCCCCGGTGACGAGGATCGGCTTCACGAGGCCCTCGCCAGCGTGGCCAGCGCGGCGGCCACCGTCTTGAGCGCCGCCTCGGTGCCCGCCCGCAGCTCGAGCAGATCGCCGAGCGCCGTGGCGCCGGTGAGCGCCGCCGTGACTGCGCGTAACGGGCGCACGCGACCGTCCTCGCTCACCGCCGCCGCCAGAGCGGCCGGAATCCCGCGCTCGGCGTCGTCCGACACGCCACGCACGACCGCCGCCGGCACGTCACGCCCGCGCGCCCACGCCATGATGGCCGCCGACTCCATGTCCACCGCGAGCGCCCCGGTCTCCATCCAGAGGCGCGCCTTCTGGGCGGCCGACTCGACCACCGCACCGACGGTCAGGAGCGCGCCGTCGCCGGACAGCCGCGGCAGCGCCGCTGTGGGCCAGCGCTCGCCGGCGCCCTGCAGCACCACGGTCGGCACGACGAGCGCGCCAACGGCGAGGGCGGGCGCCAGCGCGCCACAGACGCCGGCGGACACGACGAGCTCGGGCGCGCGCCAGCCCGCCGCGCGCTCCGCCAGCCGCGCGCCGCGCAGCCCGATGGTGGCGAGCTCGAGGACGCCGCCGATGAAGTGGGGCGATGACGCGCCGGCGACGGGAGCCAGACCGAGGTGGCGGGCCAGCCCCCGCGCCTCGACGTCGAGGGCGGTGAGGACGAGGACGCGGGTCACGCGCCCCGCGCGGGGCCGGCCGCCTTCGCCGCCTCCCGGCTGCGGAGCCAGGCCGCGTACGAGTTGCCCGCGGCCGTGTCGCGGCCGGTGAAGCGGATGGCGCGGATGTCCGCGTAGGGGATGGTGAGGGGATCGCCACCGGAGGCGGCGAAGAGCTGCACGAAGGGTGTGGCGGCGTCGGCGTCGCGATTGAACAGGTAGCCGACCACCTCGCCGCCGTCGCGCCGCACGACGGTGACGTCGCCGCGGTAATCGAACGCGCGCTCGACGGTCTCGGCGAGCGCCCCGCCCTCGAGGGGGCCGGGATCGGAGCCCTCGAGCGTGCGCTCGTCCGCCGCCATCAGAGTCGGCCCGTCAGCGTGGCCTCGACGGTGGCCTTGAACCCCTTCCACGAGGTGAACGTGGTGTTGACGGCGGTGGGCTCGTAGCCGCAGTGGACCATGCAGTCCTTGCACTTCTCGTTGCCGCTCCGGTGGCCGTAGCCTTCCCAGCGCGTCGTCTCCATCAGCTCCTTGAAGGTGGCGGCGTAGCCTTCCTGGAGCAGATAGCACGGGCGCTGCCAGCCGAACATGTTGTAGGTGGGATTGCCCCACGGCGTGCACTCGAAGTCCCACTTGCCCATGAGGAACTGTAAAAACAGCGGCGACTGGTTGAACTTCCAGCGCTTCTTTGGATTCGACAGCATCTTGCTGAACAGCTCGTGCGTCTTCTGCCGTCGCAGGAAGTGCTCCTGGTCGGGTGCCTTCGAGTAGCTGTAGCCCGGCGACAGCATCATGCCCTCGACGCCGAGGTCCATCATCTCGTCGAAGAACATCTGCATGCGGATCGCCGAGGCGCCGTCGAAGAGCGTGCTGTTGGTGGTCACACGGAAGCCGCGTCGCAGCGCCTCGCGGATCCCCTCCACGGCCTGGTCGTAGACGCCGTCGCGGCACACCGCCTCGTCGTGCTCCTCGCGCAAGCCATCCATGTGCACGCTGAACGAGAGGTACTTCGACGGCGTGAAGAGCCCCTCCGCCAGCTTCTCCTTGAGGAGGATGGCGTTCGTGCAGAGATAGACGTACTTGCGCCGCGCGACCAGCTCGGCCACGAGGGGACCGATCTCCGGGTACATGAGGGGCTCGCCGCCGGGGATGCTGACCATCGGCGCCCCGCACTCTTCCACCGCCGCCAGGCACTGCTCGACGCTGAGGTGCTTCTTCAATATAAGTCCCGGGTACTGGATCTTGCCGCAACCGGCACAGGCGAGGTTGCAGCGAAACAGCGGCTCGAGCATGAGGACGAGGGGATAGCGGGAATTTCCGCGCAGGCGCTGCTTGAGGACGTAACTGGCGACCGTCCACATCTGCGACAGCGGAACGCTCATGCCTTCTGACTCTCCATGCCCGGCCCAATGGCCGGCCGTCGACGCGCAGCGAACAGCACCGCGGCGGTCGCGGCGTGCAGGAGCACGCCGAGGCCCAGCAGGACCCATTCGCTGATCCAGGCCGTTACCGCCAGATTGAACGCAAGCACCGCGTAGTATAACGCCATTCCCAGTTCCGGCCGGGTGCCGCGACCGTCCCGGGTCAGGACGAGGTAGCCGCCGATGGCGAGCGTGCCCACGAGCGCCCAACCGGCGAAGTTCGAGAGCGGGACGCCGAAGTACGCTCCCCCGTCCACATAGTAGAAGATGCGTCCGAGGAACCAACGGTCGCCGCGCACGGCGATGGGATCGATCACGACGTCCAGCAGCATCATAAGGAACCCCCCCCAGAGCGCGAGCGGCCACCGACCGGCGCGTCCGCCGAGCGCGGCCCGAGCCAGGCAGAAGGACGCGTAAGCGAGGAACGTGAACGACAGCGAGTCCATCAGCGGCGCGTCGGTCACGTACAGCTCCCGCCCGCGCGTGGCGCCCGTGTAGTGGTAGAAGCCGAACGGCACGCCGACGCGCGTGGAGGCGAATTCCGCCGCCCACACCAGCGGCCAGACCCACGCCGCGAACACCAGCGTGCGCCGCCAGCCGAGGTCGACCGTCCCCGCCACGAGAAAGCACGCGACGAAGCCGAAGACGTACCATCTCAAGATCAAGGTGCCGAGGACGAGGTCCATGCTGGAAGTCGCGGTGCATGTTAACATTTCGGCTCGTGACGGCTCTCGATGAGGCGGTCGCGCGCGCCCAGCACCACCTCCTCTCGCGCCAGGCGGCCGATGGTCACTGGGTCGGCGAGCTCGAGGCCGACCGCGCGCTGACCGCCGAAGTCCTGCTGCTGCACCGCCTCATCGATCGCGTCGACCGCGGCGTCGAGCGGCGCGCGGTGACATATCTGACGAGGCGGCAGAACGAGGACGGCGGCTGGAGCCTCTTCGAGGGCGGCCCCTGCGATCTCTCCGCGACGATCAAGATCTACTTCGCGATGAAGATGGCCGGCGTGTCGCCGGAGGATCCGGTGATGCTACGCGCGGGCGCCCGCATCCGCGCGATGGGCGGGCCGGCCGAGGCCAACGTCTTCTGCAAGATCCTGCTGGCCCTGTTCGGCGAGTACGACTGGAACGGCGTGCCGACGATGCCCGTGGAGATCATGCTGCTGCCCACGCCGTTCTTCCTCTTCAACATCTACGAGGTCTCGTACTGGTCCCGCTGCGTGATCGTGCCGCTGCTGATCGTGATGGACCGCAAGCCCGTCAAGTGGCTGTCGCGTCACCTCACCCTCGACGAGCTCTGGCCCGAGGGGCGGGAGCACACGAGCCTGCGTTTTCCGCGCGTGCCGGAGCCGTTCTCGTGGCGCGGCCTCTTCTGGAAGTCGTTCTTCATCGCGGTGGACGACGGGCTCAAGATCTGGGAGCGCTTTTCGCCCCGGCCGTTGCGCAAGCGCGCCATCGAGGCGGCGCGCGAGTGGCTGGAGGAGCGCACGGCGGTGCCCGGCGGTCTGGGTGGCATCTATCCGGCCATGGCCAACTCGATCCTCGCCCTGCGCCTGCTCGGCCTGCCGGACGATCATCCGCTAGTGCTCGGCCAGATCAAGGAGATCGAGGCGCTCGCCGTGGATCGCGGCGACGAGCTGTACTACCAGCCCTGCCCCTCGCCCGTGTGGGACACCTCGCTGGCCGCCAACGCGCTCATCGAGAGCGATCTGTCGCCCGATCACCCGGCGCTGCAGCGCGCGGGCGAGTGGATGCTGAGCAAGCAGGTCCTCGTCCCCGGCGACTGGAAGGTGAAGCGGCCGCACGTGCAGCCGGGCGGCTGGGCCTTTCAGTACGACAACGACTTCTACCCGGACCTCGACGACGCGGCCATGGTACTGATGGCGCTCGAGAAGATCCGCGGCATGGACGCCGACCGTGTGCGGCTGGCCAAGGAGCGCGGCGTCGGCTGGTTCCTCGGGATGCAGAACGAGGACGGCGGCTGGGCGTCGTTCGACGCCGACAACAACCGTCTGTACCTGAACAACATCCCGTTCGCCGATCACGGGGCGCTGCTCGATCCGTCGACGGAGGACCTCACGGGCCGCGGCCTGGAGCTGCTCGGCACCCTCGGCTATCCGCGCGACCTCGAGGCCGTCGACCGCGCCGTGCACTTCATCCGCCGCTCGCAGCGGCACGACGGGCCGTGGTACGGCCGCTGGGGCGTGAACTACATCTACGGCACGTGGTCGGTGCTGCGCGGTCTGGGCGCCCTCGGTATCGACCCGCGCCACGAATACGTGCAGCGCGCGGTGCGCTGGTTGATGCGGCGCCAGAACGGCGACGGCGGCTGGGGCGAAACGTGCGAGAGCTACGCGAAGCCCGAGCTGGCCGGTATCGGCGAGTCGCTGCCGAGCCAGACGGCGTGGGCGCTGCTGGGCCTCTTCGCCGCCGGGCACACGACCGGCCCGGCGGTCGAGCGGGGAATCGGATATCTGATGGCCACCCAGCGGGCGGACGGCTCGTGGGAGGATCCCTTCTGGAACGGCACCGGCTTTCCGCGCGTCTTCTACCTGAAATATCACCTTTACGCGAAGTACTTCCCACTCTGGGCTCTCGGCGTGTATCGTCGCGCCCGGAGATGAGCGAGCCCGCGCTCTCCGCCGTCCTGCGCCCACTCGATCTGCTCGGCGAGTGGGCCATCTCGCTCGCCGCATCGCTCGGTCGGTTCGGTACGTTCCTCTCCGCGGCCCTCGCGGCGATGGTG
>QHSB01000466.1 GCA_003220335.1 Candidatus Rokuibacteriota bacterium | reverse complement strand
AAAGATCGTCGCCACGAGCATGATGACCGGCAGGCCTTCGTGGAGCGCCACCGGCAAGCGATACACGAAGTGCTCGAGGATATACACGAGCGGCGGCTTCACGCGCAGGAACCGGTTGAGCGTGTCGCCCAGGTCGACGATCACGTAGAGCGCCGCCGCCACCCCGAGGCCGATGCCGAGGAAGGTGAGAAACTCGCGCATCAGATAGCGGTCGAGAATGTGCGTCGAGTCGCTCGGCCCGTGGGCGGCCCGGACGGCCGGGCTCGACGACTCCGCGCGCGGCAGGAAGCGGCCGAGCGCGGCGAGCGCGCGCCAGACGAAGAGCAGACGCGGCGCCCGCCACTCGCGTGCCGTGGCCACGAGCAGCGCGAGGCCGATGACCCCGAAGAGGATGTTCGGCGTCCAGATGGCGACCCAGGCGGGCAGGGTCGGCGCCAGCGCGAATCTCTCGAGCGAGGTCATGAGCATGTAATACGAGACGAGGATCACCAGGCTGGCGACCAGCGCGATCGAGCGGCCGCCGCGATGGGAGCGCACGGCGAGCGGAAACGCGACGAGCGCGAAGACCAGGGCGGCGACCGGGAAGGCGAACCGCTTGTGCAGCTCGACCTCGTACGGGGCGCGCCGGTAGGCGTCGGGGAACTCGCCGATGCGCGTGAGCAGGGCGCCGAGCGACAGGTCCTTCTCGGGCTTTTCCAGGCGCGGCGCGCTCTTGAGCGGTGAGTCCACCGAGAGGCTCATGTCGTAGACGGCGAAGTTCGTGAAGCGGTAGCGCGAGCCCGCGGCGGCGCCGCCCGTCGGGTTCTTGTCGACGCCGGGCAGGGGCGGCGGTGCGGCGGGCAGCACGTCCGCCTCGTTGACGGCGCCGTTGAGCAGGCGCAGCGTGATGCGCCGGTTCGCCTCGTCGGTGAGCAGCCGCCCTTCGCGCGCGGTGATGATGCGCGAGATCTTCGGGTCGCGCTCGTCGGAGACGAGCAGGCCGCGCAGGGCCACCTGCGAGGCGCTCACGTCCTCCACGTAGATGATGACGTCGCCGAACGTCGCGTTGAAGACGCGCTCCTGCAGGCCGCTCGCCGCACGCGCCTGGAAGATGCGGAAGAGCTGGCGCTGGAACTCCTCGTTGGCGATCGGGTTCACCACCAGCGTGAGGACGGCCGTGGCCGCCGTGATGAGCAGCGCCGCCAGCACCACCGGGCGAAAGAGGCGCAGCACGCTGACGCCGGCCGCCTTGAAGGCGATGATCTCCAGATCGCCGGCCAGGCGGCCGCCGGCCAGCAGCACGGCCACCAGCAGCGCCATGGGCAGGGTGTGGGCGAGGAACGAGGGCAGCATGAAGACGAGCAGCTGGAGCACGAGGTGGAACGGCACGCCCTTGGTGATGACGAGGTCGGTCAGATGATAAATGCGGTCGATGACGAGGAAGAACGTGAAGAGCGCGCCGCCGAAGCAGAAGGGAGAGATCAGCTCCCGGATCAGGTAGCGGTCGATGACCGGCAGCCCTGGCGCCTTCACGCGATTGTTGTACCATACCGCCCGTGACGCGCCTTCGGCGCCGGACGCTGCGCCGTGCGCTGATCCAGGCCGGCGTGCCGGTGCACAAGATCAAGGCGGACGCGTTGCCCTACCCGCGGAGGGAATTCTAGGTGGCCCCGTTCTGATGACGACGCACACCCGGCGGTATTTCGCGCAGGTCGCGGAGATCGCGAACGCGATCGACCACGAGGCCATCGAGCGGCTCGCGACGGCGCTGGCCGCGCTGCGCGAGCGCGGCGGCCGCCTCTTCCTCATCGGCGTGGGCGGCAGCGCGGCGAACTGCAGCCACGCCGTCAACGACTTCAGGAAGCTCTGTCACATCGAGGCCTACACTCCGGTCGACAACGTCGCCGAGCTCACTGCGCGCATCAACGACGAGGGCTGGGAGACGGTGTTCGTCGAGTGGCTCCGCGTCAGCCGGGCCGACCGGAACGACGCCGTCCTCATCCTGTCCGTCGGCGGCGGTGACGCCGAGCTGGGCGTGAGCGTGAACCTGGTGCGCGCGCTCGACGAAGCGCGCGCGCGGGGCCTGAGCATCTTCGGCATCGTCGGGCGGCACGGCGGGTACACCAAGCAGGTGGGGGACGCGGTCGTGGTCGTGCCGACGGTCTCCGAGAGCCGCGTCACGCCCCACGCCGAGGCGTTTCAGGCGGTCGTGTGGCACTGCCTGGTGTCACATCCCAAGCTCCAGGTCGTGAAGACCACATGGGAACGCCTCGGTGACGGCGCGCCGAGCTGAAGCGCGGGCCGTCTTCCTGGATCGCGATGGCGTCCTCAATGCGGTCGTGATGCGCGGCGGACGGCCGTCGGCCCCGCGCACGCTTGCCGAGTTCGAGATCCTGCCCGGCGTGTCGGAGTCGCTGGCCGCGCTGCGTGCGGCGGGCTTCCTGCTCGTCGTGGCCTCGAACCAGCCCGATGTCGCGCGGGGGCTGGTCACCCGCGAGACCGTGGAGGGCATGCACGACCGACTCCGTGCGGCGCTCCCACTCGACGACGTCAGGGTGTGCTGGGAGGTCGAGACCCCGACGTCCACCTGCTACAAGCCGAAGCCGGGTATGCTGATCGCCGCCGCGGACGAGCGCGGCATCGACCTCCGCCGAAGCTATATGGTCGGCGACCGGTGGCGAGACGTCGGCGCCGGAAAGGCCGCGGGGTGCTTCACCGTCTTCGTCGATCGCGGCTATGGCGAAGTCCTGCGCGACCGCCCCGACGCCGTGTGCAAGGGGCTCGCGGAAGCTGCCGAGATCATACTCAGTCGCGACCGGCAGGCGCTCGCCGGAGGAGCCCGGTAATGATTGAAAACCTCAAGGTGAAGATCTTCGCCGACGGCGCCGACGTGGCCGGCATTCGCGCGATGGCCGCCCGCCCGTGGATCCGCGGCTTCACGACCAACCCCAGCCTGATGCGGAAGGCCGGCGTCTCCGACTATGCCGGCTTCGCGCGCGCCGTGCTCGCCGCCGTGCCCGATCGGCCGGTCTCCTTCGAGGTCTTCGCCGACGAGTTCGACGAGATGGAGCGACAGGCGCTCGAGATCGCATCGTGGGGCCCCAACGTCAACGTGAAGATCCCGGTGATGAACACGCGCGCGGAGTTTGCCGGCCCGCTGGTGGGCCGCCTCAGCCGCGCCGGCGTTCAGGTGAATGTGACGGCGGTGTTCACGCCCGACCAGGTGGCCGAGGTCGCCGCCTACCTGGATGCGGCCACGCCGGCCATCGTGTCCGTGTTCGCCGGGCGGATCGCCGACACGGGCGTCGACCCGGTGCCGATCATGCGGGAGTCGGCGGCCATCCTGCGCGCTCGCCCGCGAGCCGAGCTGCTCTGGGCCAGCTGCCGGGAAGTGCTCAACGTCGTGCAGGCCAACGACGCCGGCTGTCACATCGTCACCGTGCCGAACGACCTGCTCGCGAAGGTGTCTCTCCTCGGCAAGGACTACCGCGACTACTCGCTGGAAACGGTCGAAATGTTTTACAAGGACGCCTGGGCCGCCGGCTACCACATTCCGCTCGCCCTGCGGCCGGCCGCGTCCTGAGTGCGTGAGGAGAAAAGCGTGGACAACGTTCTCATCACCGGCGGCGCAGGATACGTCGGGACCCGCCTGACGCCGCAGCTGCTCGCCGCGGGCCACCGCGTGACCGTCTACGACACCATGTACTACGGCTGTTATCTGGAGCCGGCGCCCGGTCTGCGCATCATCGAGGCCGACATCCGCGATACCGAGACGTTCCGGGACGCCTGCCGCGGGGCCGACGCGGTCATCCATCTCGCCTGCATCTCGAACGACCCGAGCTTCGAGCTCGACGAGGATCTCAGCCGCTCCATCAACTACGATTGCTTCGAGCCGATGGTCGTGGCCGCCAAGAAGGAAGGCGTCCGACGGTTCATCTACGCCTCGAGCAGCTCCGTCTACGGCGTCTCGGACGCCCCGAGCGTGACCGAGGAGCACCCGCTGGTGCCGCTGACTCTCTACAACAAGTACAAGGGGCTGTGCGAACCGCTGCTGTTTCGGCACCAGTCGAAGGAATTCGTCTGCGTGACGATCCGGCCGGCGACCATCTGCGGCTATAGCCCGCGGATGCGCCTGGACCTGTCGGTCAACATCCTGACGAACCATGCGGTGAACAAGGGCGCCATCACGGTCTTCGGCGGCGAGCAGCTGCGCCCGAACCTCCACATCCAAGACATGGTGGACCTCTACGCGCTCCTCCTCACGCTGCCGGACGAGCTGATCGCCGGGGAGACCTTCAACGCGGGTTACCAGAACCACTCGATCATGGAGATCGCCGGGATCGTGCGCCGGGTGGTCCAGGAGGAGTTCCCGGACAAGTCCGCGCTCGACATCGTGACGACGCCGACGAACGACATCCGCTCGTATCACATCAACTCGGACAAGATCGCGGCGCGCCTGGGATTCCGCGCCAAGCACGGCATCGAGGACGCGGTCCACGAGCTGTGCGGGGCGTTCAAGGCCGGCAAGCTGCCGGAGAGCCTGACGAACCAGCGCTACTTCAACGTCGCGACCCTCAAGGCCACGCGCGCAGCGTGACGGCGCGGGCGGTCGTGGTCGTGACCGGCGGCGCCGGCTTCATCGGCAGCCATATGGTCGATCTGCTCACCGACCAGGGGTTCCGCGTGCACGTCATCGACAACCTCGTGGGCGGTCGCGCGGCCAACCTGGCCCATCACGCGCGCAATCCCGACGTCCACCTGGACGAGCGCGACGTCCGCACGCTGGCCGCGGACGATCGCGCGTTCCGCGGCGCCCGCTACGCCTTCCACTTCGCCGGTATCGGCGACATCGTTCCGTCCATCGAGCGGCCGACGGACTACATGTCCGTCAATGTTCACGGCACCGTCCAGGTGCTGGAGGCCGCCCGCCACGCCGGCGTCCACAAGCTCGTGTACGCCGCCTCGTCGTCATGCTATGGCCTCGCCACCGTGCCGACGGCGGAAGACCATCCGATCGCGCCGCAGTACCCCTACGCGCTCAGCAAGTATCTCGGCGAGCTGGCGGCATTCCACTGGCATCAGGTCTACCGGCTGCCGGTGAACGCGATCCGGATCTTCAACGCGTACGGCACGCGCGCGCGGACCTCCGGCGCCTACGGCGCCGTCTTCGGCGTCTTCCTCCGGCAGAAGCTGGCCGGCGCGCCGTTCACGGTCGTCGGCGACGGCACCCAGCGCCGCGACTTCGTGTACGCGACCGACGTCGCGGCCGCGTTCCTACGGGCGGCCGAGACCGAGCGCATGGGCGAAGCCTGGAACGTCGGCGCCGGCAATCCGCAGTCGGTCAATCGCCTCGTGGAGCTCCTCGGCGGCAAGGTCGTGCACCTGCCGAAGCGCCCGGGCGAGCCCGACTGCACGTGGGCGGACATCGGCAAGATCACCCGCGAGCTCGGGTGGAAGCCGGTCGTGTCGTTCGAGGAGGGCGTGGCGAGGGTCCTGGCCGAGATCGACTACTGGCGCGACGCGCCCCTGTGGGACGCGGCCTCGATCGCGGCCGCCACCAAGCGCTGGTTCGAGGCGCTCGCGGAGAAGACCGGATGATGGATCCCGCCGCGATGTTCCAGTACGAGCGCAAGGTCAAGACGGTCGAGGAGCTGTGCAAGCTCATCGGGCCGCGCCCCCGCGCGCGCAAGGTGATCATGTGTCACGGCGTGTTCGACATCGTCCACCCCGGGCACGTCCGCCATCTCATCTACGCCAAGTCCAAGGGGGACGTGCTGGTCGTCAGCGTCACGGCCGACGAGCACATCGCGAAAGGCAACGTGCGGCCCTACGTGCCGGAAACCCTGCGCGCCATCAACCTGGCCGCCTTCGAGATGGTGGACTACGTCATCATCGACCGCGATCCCACGCCGCTCGCCAATCTCCGCCAGATCCAGCCCGACTACTACGCCAAGGGCTACGAGTACGTCGCGGGCAGCCTGCATCCGAAGACGCAGGAGGAGCTGCGCGTCCTCGAGAGCTATGGCGGCGAGGTCCTGTTCACGCCGGGCGACATCGTCTACTCGTCGTCGCGGCTGATCGACCAGTCGCCCCCGGACATCGCGAGCGACAAGCTGCTGGTGCTGATGAAGGGCGAGGGGCTCACCTTCGACGATCTGCGCGACGCGGCCGTGAAGCTATCCGGCATCCGCGTGCACGTCGTCGGCGACACGATCGTCGACAGCTACACCCAGTGCAGCATGATCGGCGGGGTGGCGAAGACGCCGACCATGAGCGTGCGGTTCGAGTCCAAGCAGGACTTCACGGGCGGCGCCGCCGTCGTGGCCAAGCACCTGCGCGCGGCCGGGGGCGACGTGGTCTTCTCGACCGTGCTCGGCGACGATGCGCTGAAGGACCAGGTGCTCGAGGACCTGGCGGCGCACGGGATCCGCTGCCTGCCCATCGTGGACCCGACGCGGCCGACCACGAGCAAGAACGCCATCGTGGTCGCCGGCTACCGGCTGCTGAAGATCGACACGCTCGACAATCGCTCCGTCTCCGAGAAGGTCCTCAGGCAGCTCACGTTGCAGGTGAGCGGGACCGCCGCGGACGCCGTCGTGTACAGCGACTTCCGTCACGGCATCTTCGACCGCCACACGATCCCGGACCTCGTGGCCGCCATCCCGCGCAACGCGTTCCGCGCCGCCGACAGCCAGGTGGCGAGCCGCTGGGGCAACATCCTGGAGTTCAAGGGCTTCGACCTCATCACGCCCAACGAGCGCGAGGCGCGCTTCGCGCTGGGCGATCAGGATTCGGTCGTCCGCCCGCTCGGCGTCGAGCTGTTCACGCGCGCGCGCTGCAAGACGCTCATGCTGAAGCTCGGCGACCGCGGCATGATCACGTTCCGCGATCGCCCGCCCGCCGACGCCCGCAGCTTCTTCAGCCTCGACAGCTTCGTGGAGCGCGCGGTGGACCCCGTGGGGGCCGGCGACGCGCTCCTCGCCTACGCCACGCTGGCCATGGTGGCGACCGGCAACGAGGTCGTGGCGGCGATCCTCGGCTCCGTGGCGGCCGGCATCGAATGCGAGGTCGACGGCAACGTCCCGGTGACCCAGGCGGACGTGCTCGACAAGATCCGTCGGATGGAACGCTGCGTTCGCTACAGCTGAGCGGGCGGGCGGCTCATCGATGAAGGTCGTCGTGGTCGGGCTGGGCATCCAGGGCACCAAGCGTCTCACCGTCGCCGGCCCCGACGTGGTGGCGACGGTCGATCCGATCCATCCCGGCGCCGGCTTCAGGTCGCTGGCGGAGGTGCCGCTCGACACGTTCGAGGCGGCGCTGGTCTGCACACCCGACGCCGCCAAGCTCGAGCTCCTCGGCTACCTGCTCGGCCACGGCAAGCACGTGCTCGTCGAGAAGCCGCTGGTGGCGTCCGACGAGAGCGCGCTGGAGACGCTGGCGGCCGTGGCCAAGCGCGCTGCCGTCGTCTGCTATACCGCCTATAACCACCGCTTCGAGCCGAACTTCGTGCGGATGAAGGCGCTGCTCGACTCCGGGCGGCTGGGGCGGATCTACCGGTGCCGCATGTTCTACGGCAACGGCACCGCGCGCGACGTCCGCGGCTCGTGGCGCGATCGCGACGCCGGCGTGCTGCCGGATCTCGGCTCGCACCTGCTGGACACGGTGCTCTTCTGGTTCGGCGCACGCGATCATCATTTTCGTGTGATCTCGTGTCGCCGCTTCGAGAACGCGGCCTTCGATCACATCGTGCTCGGCAGCGACGGCCAGCCTTCGCTCGAGCTCGAGATGACGCTGCTGAGCCCGCGCAACCACTTCACGTGCGACGTGCTCGCCGAGCAGGGCTCCGCCCACATCGAGTCGCTGTGCAAGTGGGGGCCGGCGACGTTCCGGCACCGGCGGCGCAAGCTCCCCAGCGGCCGCCCCGACGAGGAGGCGGTGACGCTCGTCCAGCCGGATCCGACGTGGCAGCTCGAGTACGAGCACTTCACGGCCCTGTGCGAGGGGGGCGAGGGGAACATCGCCAACGACCTGTGGATCAACCGCGAGCTGAATCGGCTGAGCGCCGAAGCGCTGCGGAGGCCGGTCTGAGCGGGCTGCGCGTGGGATTCGCCGGCCTGACCCATCTCGGGCTCGTGTCCGCGGCCGCCGCCGCCGACCGCGGCTTCGACGTCGTCGGCTTCGATGCCGATGCCGCGCAGGTGGAGCGGCTGCAACGGCAGGAGCTGCCGGTCACGGAGCCCGGACTGCCCGAGCTGCTGGGCAAGCATCGCGCCGCGATCACGTTCACGGCCCGCGCGGAGGAGCTGGCCACCTGCGCGCTGGCGTACGTCGCCCCCGACGTCGCCACCGATGACCTCGGGCAGAGCGACCTCGTCCCGTTGCGCGCGCTCATTGCGACGATCGCCGCCGTCCTGCCTGCCGACACGCCGCGCGCGCTGTCCCCGGAGCGCTTCATCGTGGGATGCGCCGATCCCGCGGCGGCGCTGCCGGCGGCGCTCGGCGAGTACCTGGCCGCCTTCGGGTGCCCCATACTGCGGATGGGCTACGAGAGCGCCGAGCTGGCGAAGATCGCGATCAACGTGTGTCTGGTCGCCTCCATCAGCGCCGCCAACACGCTGGCCGAGCTGTGCGAGCGGATCGGCGCCGACTGGGCGGAGATCGTGCCGGCGCTCAGGCTGGATCGGCGCATTGGAGCCCACGCGTACCTCGGCCCCGGCCTCGGGATCGCCGGCGGAAACCTGGAGCGCGATCTCGCCACCGTGTCCCGGCTCGCGGACACGCACGGAACGGACGCGGGCGTCGTGCGCGCGTGGCTGGCCAACAGCCGGCATCGTCGCGACTGGGCGCTCGCTCAGCTCCACGAGCGGGTGCTCGAAGGCCACCCGGATGCCGTCGTCGCCCTGCTCGGTCTCTCCTACAAGGCCGACACGGCCTCGACGAAGAACTCGCCCGCGCTCGCGCTGCTCGCCGCCCTCACGCCGTTCGCCGTCCGCGCCTACGATCCCGTGGTGGCCACGCGGGCGGTCAGCCATGAGCGCCTCGTGCAGGCGGCGTCGGCGCTGGAGGCCTGCGCCGGCGCCGACGGGCTCGCCATCATGACGCCGTGGACCGAGTTCCGGACACTGGCTCCCGCGGCCATCGCGCAACGGCTGCGCGGTCGGGTCGTCATCGATCCGTACGGCGTGCTGGCCACGGACGCCTGCCGCGCGGCCGGGCTCGAGCACGTGAGGCTGGGCTCGCCGCTGCCGGCGCCAAGGCGATGACGGCGGACGTCGGACTGATCCATTCGCGCGCGACGCCGGAGCCTCCGGGCCGGGTCGTGCTGCTCGGGGGCGGTGGCTTCATCGGCGGGCGCCTGCGCGCGGCGCTCGCGCGCGCGCGCATCCCGACCCTGGCGCCGCGCCGCAGCGAGCTGGATCTCGCCGGCGGGGAGGCGGCGACTCACCTTCGAGAGCTGCTCCGGCCCGGTGACGCGGTCGTCGTGCTGGCGGCGCTGACGCCGGACAAGGGACGCGGGCTCGTCCCGTTCATGGCCAACCTCGCGATGGCCGCCGGCGTGTGTACCGCGCTCGAGAAGGTCGACACGACCCACGTCGTCTACTTCAGCTCCGATGCCGTCTACGGCGCCGCCACCGGCCGGCTCACGGAGGCGTCGTGCGCCGAGCCGAACGACCTCTACGGCACGATGCACCTCGCCCGCGAGGTGATGATCCGGGCCTCCGCGCGCGGACCCGTCGCCGTGCTCCGGCCGACGCTGGTGTTCGGCGCGGACGACACCCATAACTCGTACGGTCCCAATCGCCTGCGTCGCATGGCGCAGAAGGACGGCCGGATCGTCCTCTTCGGCGAGGGCGAGGAGATGCGCGACCACGTCGAGGTGGACGACGTGGCCGCCCTCACGCTCGAGGTGCTCCGCCACCGGAGCGCCGGCACCCTCAACGTCGCCTCCGGGCGCGCGATCAGCTACGCGGAGCTGGCGCGCAAGGTGGCGCGCCTGTTCGATCGGCCGATCGCCATCACGGGGACGCCCCGGCAAACGCCGATCACCCACCGCCACTTCGACGTGACCGCGCTGCGCCGCGCGTTTCCGACGTTCGCGTTCACGACGCTCGACGACGGCCTCGCGCGGGCCCATCGCGAGATGCTCGAGCAGGGATGATGGCGGAGGTCGACCTCCTCCGGCACTATCCGCGCGACCGCCGCAAGCTCGCCGCCCCGCGCTCGAAGGACCCGGCGAACCGCGCGGCCGCGCTCAAGTTCGGCGAGGAGTACTTCGACGGACGCCGCGAGCAGGGCTACGGCGGCTACCGGTACGACGGCCGCTGGGTGCCCATCGCGCGCGACATCGTCGCGCACTTCGGCCTGCGCGCGGGCCACCACGTGCTGGACGTCGGCTGCGCGAAGGGATTTCTGGTGAAGGACCTGATGCTCGTCTGCCCGGGACTCCGCGTCTACGGCCTCGACATCTCCGAGTACGCGCTTCGCAGCGCCGAGCCCGAGGCGCGCGGGCGGCTGGTCCGCGGCACCGCCGATCAACTGCCCTTCCGGGCGGGCGCCTTCGACGTCGTGCTGTGCATCAACGTCATCCACAACCTCGACCGGCCGCGGTGCCTCACGGCGCTGCGCGAGATCGAGCGCCTGGCCCCCGGCCGCGGCTACGTGCGCGTCGACGCGTACCGCAACGAGGCCGAGCGCGAGATCTTCCTCGAGTGGGTGCTGACCGCCGTGACCTTCCTGACGCCCGAGGCGTGGCGGGCGCTGCTCGTGGAAGCCGGCTATACGGGCGACTACTCCTGGACTATTCTGGAGCCCGATCCTGACGTCAACGATTTCGGGCGCAACGGCGAGCGGCCGGCTGTCGCCGGAGAGCAACGACCATGAGCCAGCGCTATGCAGTGCTCGGAGCCGGCGGATCGTTCGGCGTGCACACGTGCAAGTATCTCCTCGACCGTCCGGACACCGAGCGCGTGATCGCCGTCGGCCGCAACACGCCGAAGCCCGAGCCCTTCAGCCTCGGCGTCGGCGCGGGTGACCCGCGCTATTCCTACCACGCCTATCACGTGACCTACGAGCTGGACCTGCTGCTGGAGCTGCTCGACCGCGAGCGGCCGCGGGTGATCGTGAACTACGCGGCGCAGGGCGAGGGCGCCGTCTCGTGGAAGCACTCGTGGCGGTTCTTCGAGACCAACTCGATGGGGCTCGCGCGGCTGGCCGAGGCGCTGATGGCGCGCGACTATCTCGAGCGCTTCATCCAGATCGGGACGTCCGAGCTCTATGGCTCCGTGGAGACGCCGGCGCGGGAGGATGCGCCGATCCAGCCCTCGAGCCCGTACGCGGCGTCGAAGGCGGCCTTCGACATGTACCTGGTGTCGGTGCACCGGGCGCTCAAATTCCCCATGAACATCATCCGGCCGTCGAACGCCTATTGCCCGGGCCAGCTGTTGCATCGCGTGGTGCCCAAGGCGGTCGTCTGCGGCCTCGCCGGCCGCCGGCTGCCGCTGCACGGCGGCGGCCGCGCAGAAAAATCCTACATCCACGCGCGCGACCTCGCGCGCGCGATCCACCTGGTCGCGCAGAAGGCGCCGCCGGGGACGATCTACAACGCGGGGCCGCCGACGCCGATCTCGATCCGCGCGCTCGTGGAGACGGTGGCGAAGGTCATGGGCATTCCCTTCGACAAGCTCTGCGAGGTGACCGGCGATCGCCTGGGACAGGACTCGCGCTACTGGCTGGATTCCAGCGCGATCCGGCGCGACGTCGGCTGGGAGCCCGAGATCGGCCTCGAGGCCGGCATCCTCGAGATGGTGGAGTGGGGTCGGACCTACATCGACCAGCTCCGCGACTGGCCGATGGACTACACGCTGCGCGCATGATGGCCACGCCGGCGCCGTCCGACACCGCCCGGAGCCTGCTGCGCGGGATGCTGCGCATCCGCATGATCGAGGAGCGCATCAAGGCGCTCTACGCCGAGCAGGAGATGCGCTGCCCCACGCACTTCAGCATCGGCCAGGAGGCCGCCGCCGTCGGCGTCTGCGCGCGGCTCACACGCGAGGAGCTGATCACCTCCGCCCATCGCAGCCACGCGCACTACCTGGCCAAGGGCGGCGACCTGAGGGCGATGCTGGCGGAGCTCTACGGCAAGGTCACCGGCTGCGCGCGCGGCAAGGGCGGCTCGATGCATCTGATCGACCGCGACGCCGGCTTCCTCGGCGCGGTGCCGATCGTGGGCGCCACCATCCCCATCGGCGTCGGCGCCGCGCTGGCCTCCGTCATGCGCGGACGCCCGCGGCTCTCCGTGATCTTCTTCGGCGACGCCGCGACGGAGACCGGCGTGTTCCACGAGAGCCTCAACTTCGCCGCCATCCACAAGCTGCCCATCGTGATGGTGTGCGAGAACAATCTCTATTCCGTCCTCACGCCGCTGCGCTGGCGCCATCCCGACGGCCAGGAGATCGCCCAGCTGGCCCGAGGTCATGGGGTGGTCACCCTGCAGGGCGACGGCAACGACGCCGACGTCGTGCATGCGCTGGCCGGCGAGGCGGTGGAGCATGCGCGAGGCGGGCGGGGTCCGGTGTTCGTCGAGCTGGCGACCTATCGGTGGCTCGAGCACTGCGGCCCCAACGACGACCAGCAGCTCGGCTATCGCCCGCCCGGCGAGTTCGCCGCATGGCAGGCGCGCGATCCACTGAAGCTCTATACCCAGCGGTTGCGGAGCCGGGGCCTCGTGAGCGACGCGGACCTGGCCGCCATGACGTCGGCGATCACCGCCGAGATCGACGACGCGGTCACCTTCGCGCGCTCGAGCCCGTTCCCCGCGCGCCAGGAGCTGGGGGAGCACGTCTATGCGCCCTGAGCCGGACGCGCGCGCCGGGGTGCGCACGCTGAAGTTCGTGCAGGCGCTCAACGAGGCGCTCGACCTCTGCATGGCCAACGACCCGCGCGTGTTCATCATGGGACTCGGCGCCCCCGACGCCGCGGCGATCTTCGGCTCCACGAAGGGGCTCGCGGAGAAGTACGGTCCGATGCGCGTGCTGGACACGCCGGTGGCCGAGCACGCGATGACGGGCGTGGCCCTGGGCACGGCGCTCGACGGCATGCGCCCCGTGATGACGCACATCCGTCTGGAGTTCGCCATGCTCGCCATCGATCAGATCGTGAACCAGGCCGCCAAGTGGCACTACATGTTCGGCGGCCAGGCGAAGGTGCCGCTGGTGATCCGCATGGTGGTCGGGCGTGGCTGGGGCCAGGGACCGCAGCACTCGCAGAGTCTGCAGTCCTGGTTCGCTCACGTGCCGGGCCTCAAGGTGGTCATGCCGGCCACGCCGCACGACGCGAAGGGGCTGCTGATCTCCGCGATCGAGGACGACAACCCGGTCGTCTTCATCGAGCACCGCTGGCTCTACAACGTCCACGGCCCCGTCCCCGAGGGCGTCTACCGTGTGCCGCTCGGCCAGGCGCACGTCCTTCGCGCCGGCCGCGACGTGACGATCGCGGCGACCTCGCTCATGACGCTCGAGGCGGTGCGCGCCGCCGAGGATCTGGCCCAGGAGGGCATCGAGGTCGAGGTCGTCGACCTCCGCACCCTCAACCCGTTCGACGAGGCCCCGGTGCTGGCGTCGGTCCGCAAGACGGGCCGCCTGATCGTCGCCGACACCGGCTCGCGCTCCGTCGGCTTCGCCGCCGAAGTCATCGCGCGCGTCGCCGAGCAGTGCCTGACCGACCTCACGCAGCCGCCGGTGCGCCTCACGCTGCCCGATGTCCCGACGCCGACCACCCGCGCGCTCTCGAACTATTACTACCCGCTGGTGCACGACCTCACCGCCGCCGCGCGACGGCTGATGGGGCGTCCGGTGCGCCCGGAGCCGGAGATCAAGCCCGAGGCGTTCCTCGACGTCCCCGATCCCGGCTTCAGCGGTCCGTTCTGAGCCGATGTCCGGTGGATTCCGTCCCGGACCGGCGCCCGGCCCGCTGCCCGAGGTCGCGACGCCGTCGCCGCGTATTGCCACGCGCTCGCTGGTCCATCGAAATCCCTTCGCGACCGTGTCCGCGGTTCACGCCGACTTCGGTTCCTTCGCCAAGGATTATTACGTGGTCGACTTCGGGCCGCGGGCGGGGATCGTGGCCGTGAATGAGGGCCGGGTGCTGCTCACCGCGCAGTACCGGTTCCTGCTGGACCGCGCGGCCTGGGAGATTCCCGGGGGCCGCGTCGACGACGGCGAGTCGCCCGAGCAGACGGCCCGGCGCGAGTGCCTGGAGGAGACGGGATTCTCCTGCGACGACCTGCACCCGCTCGTGACCTACCGGCCCGGCCTCGACAACGTCGAGAACCTCACGTCGGTCTTCTACAGCGAGCGCGTGAAGGAGCATCGCCCGTTCCAGCCGGACCCCGCCGAAGTCCTGTCGCTGGCCTGGATTCCGCTGGAAGACTGCGTGTCGCTGATCCTCGAGCAGCGCATCGTCGACGCGCTGACCATCTCCGCGGTGCTCGCGTATCGGTGCGTCGTCGCGCGGCGAGGCAAGGACCATGGACGGCCCGCCCCGCGATCCCGACCGAGATCCTCGTCGTCGACGACGGATCGACGGATGACAGCTGCGCGGTGGTGGAACGGCTGGCCGCGGAAGCACCGACACTGCGACTGATCCGCCTGGGGCGTAACACCGGCGTGAATGCGGCCATCAACCGCGGCCTGACCGAGGTGCGCGGCGACTTCGTCTGCTTTTCCGCCGCCGACGACGTCGTCGGCCCTGACTTTGCCCGCCACTCGCTCGAGCTGATCGCGCGACATCCCGCCGCCGCGTTCTGCTTCTCCGATCCCGCGGAGATGGACAGTGAGGGGGGCGGCGTGCATCCGCTGCCGCTGCGGCTCGCCGACCGCCCCTGCCTCCTGCGGCCCTCCGACGTGGAAGCGCTCCTCACGCGTAACTTCTTCGCCTTCCCCGGCCACGCCACGATCTATCGCCGCAAGACCCTCAGCGACCTCGGCGGCTTCATCGAGGACCTCCGCTGGTACGCCGACTGGTTCACCAGCTGCGTCCTGGCCTTCCGCCACGGCGCCTGCTACGTCCCCGAGGTGATGGCGTACTATCGCCTCTCGCGCCACTCCTACTACATGAGCGGGATCCGCCAGACGGCTGTCCAGCGGGAGCTGCTCTATCGGGTGCTGGATCTCCTGGCGTCTGCGCCTTTTCGCGACGTCGCGCCGGCCTTCCGGCGCAGCGCGCTCACACCGGAGTTCCGGCTGCGGGTGTTGCGCTGGCTCGCGACGTCGCCGCGCCACCGCGACTACCTGACGCCGCGGCTCTCGGCGCGTCTGGCCGTGCGGGGGGTATGGTGGGTGGTGAAGCCGTATATGCCGGGATGGGTTCGGCCGGCGCTGCGGCGTCTCGCCCGGGGGATGCGGCCGCTGTCCGGCGCCTCAGCCCAGGTCCTACCGTGACGACCGGGCAGGGCATGGTCGGCATCTACGATTTTTCATACGCCCCGTATGCGCTCGGCGACGCGCTGACGTGGACGATGAACGTCAACATCGGCGCCGCGGACGCCGGCGTCGAGACCGTCGACCAGTACCTGGTGATCGATCCTTCGCGCCCGGCCAGCCGATATCAGCCGTTCATCGACGAGCACAACTACGTCTCGGTCATCGACCGCCTCTTCCCGGCGTTCCTCTGCAGCCCCTGGCTGCGATCGCTGAAGCTCATCCGGGACGCGCCCACGTTCAATCTGTTCCTCCTGCGCGACGTGATGCGCCGGCGGCCCATGTGGCCGTCGCTCTGGAGCCACCTCCGCCGCCGGCTCGACTTCATCTCCCATCGGCGCATCAACCGGTTCTACGATCGGAATGGCACCCTGCCGTGGCTCGCGGCGCCGCGCGGCTACGGCGAGTGGGCCGACGACTTCCGCCGTACGCATTGCCAGGGCCGATTCGTGGTGGCGCTCCACGTGCGACAGGGTGCGTGGAGCCTGGCGCCCGCTGCCTTGCATCGCGATTCGCCCTGGCCGGAGTGGCAGGCGTTCATCGAGGAGATCGGTCGGCGTCATCCCGACGTGGTGTTCCTGATGCTCGGTGGCTATGCCGAGTGTGATCGGGAGGCGTATCGTCTCCCCAACGTTCTCATCCCACGGACGATGGGGTTCGGCCTCGGACATGAGCTGGCGCTCGTTGACCACGCGGATCTCTTCATGGGCTCCTCGAGCGGGTTCGCGACCATGGCGACCTTCTGCAACATCCCCTACGCGATCACCAACATCGAGCACCGGTTTGCCCCGTACGCCGGCGTGCCGACAGGAGCTCGCCACTACCCCTTCGGCGGCGAGCATCAGATCCTTTCCTGGGAGACGGAGACGCGCAAGTTGCTGCTCGACCTGTTCGAGCAGGTGCGTCCTGGACGACGGGCCGCATGACCGCCACGGTACGACTGCGCACGAGCGAGGCCTGGCGCTCGCTGCAGGTACGGGCAGCGAGGTCGCTCGACGTATTCCCTTTGTCGCTTGCCTCGGCCCTCGTCGCCGCCGCGCGTCGGCGTCGCGAGCTCGCCCGCGGCACACCTCCGCTGTGGCTGGCGAAGGTCATGGACCTGGACGGTCTGCCCTGCCGACTCCTGATGTCACTCGATCGGA
>QHSB01000465.1 GCA_003220335.1 Candidatus Rokuibacteriota bacterium | reverse complement strand
CGGCGCGCTGGTGCCGAACCCGACCTATCCCATCCACTCGTACTCGGTGGTCATCGCCGACGGTGATCTGCGCTCGGTGCCGCTCACGCCCGACGGCGACTTCTTCGGACGGCTCCAGGAAGCGGCGAAGCTCGCCTGGCCCAAGGCCAAGCTCCTGATCCTGTCGTTCCCGCACAATCCGACGACGATGTGTGTGGAGCGCGACTTCTTCGTGAAGGTCGTGGAGTTCGCGCGCGAGCACCGCCTGATGGTGGTGCACGACTTCGCCTACGCCGACTTCACGTTCGACGGCTACAAGCCGCCGTCGTTCCTCTCGGTGCCCGGCGCGAAAGACGTCGGCGTCGAGATCTTCTCGCTGTCGAAGTCGTACAACATGCCGGGCTGGCGGATGGGATTCGTGTGCGGGAACGCGCGCATGATCGCCGCGCTGGCGCGCATCAAGTCCTACCTCGACTACGGCGCCTTCCAGCCGATCCAGATCGCGAGCATCATCGCCCTCGAGGGCGACCAGAAGGTGGTGGACGAGATCGTCGAGGTCCATCGCAAGCGCCGCGACGTGCTGGTGGACGGCCTCAACAAGCTCGGCTGGCAGGTCCCCAAGCCCAAGGGCACGATGTTCGTGTGGGCACCGATTCCCGAGCCACTCCGGGCCATGGGCTCGCTGGAGTTCGCCAAGCTGTGCATCCAGGAGGCGGGGGTCGCGGTGTCGCCGGGCATCGGGTTCGGCGAGTACGGCGAGGGCTACGTGCGCTTCGCGCTCGTCGAGAACGAACAGCGGATCAAGCAGGCGCTGCGCGGCCTCAAGAACGTCCACCGCTGAGCGCCGGAACCACCCACCCGTGACGTCCGTCGGCGAGGTTCGCATCGGCCTCCTGGGCCTCGGCACCGTCGGCGCCGGCGTCGTGAAGATCCTCACCGCGCAGCGCGCGATGCTCGAGGAGCGCGCCGGCTGCCGCCTCGCGCTGGCCGCCATCGCCGACACCGATCTCACCCGCCCGCGCGAGGGCCTCGACCTGGCGGCCCTGCCGATGACCGGCGACGCCGGCCGCGTGCTCGGCGACCCCGGCGTGCACGTCGTGATCGAGCTGGTGGGCGGACTCGAGCCCGCGCGCACGTTCATCCTGCGCGCGCTCGCCGCCGGCAAGCACGTGGTCACCGCCAACAAGGCGCTGCTCGCCCACCACGGCGCCGAGCTCTACGAGGAAGCGCGCCGCCGCGGCGTGACCCTCGCGTTCGAGGCCGCGGTGGCCGGGGGCATCCCGCTCATCCGCGCCGTGAAGGAGGGCCTGGCCGCCAACCGCGTGCTCTCGCTGGCCGGCATCGTCAACGGGACGTGCAACTACATCCTGTCGAAGATGACCGACGAGGGCATCGACTTCTCGCTCGTGCTGAAGGAGGCCCAGGCGCAGGGCTACGCGGAGGCGGATCCGACGCTCGACATCGAGGGCATGGACTCCGCGCACAAGCTGCAGATCCTGGTCTCGCTCGCGTTCCGCACGTTCATCGATCTCAAGGACATCCACACCGAGGGGATCACGCGCGTCACCGCGGCGGACATCGCGTACGCGCGCGAGCTGGGCTACCGCATCAAGCTGCTGGCGATCGCCAAGGCGGTGGACGGCGGCGTCCAAGGCGCCGAAAGCGCCGGGGTGGAGGTGCGCGTGCACCCCACGATGATCCCGGCCACCTCGCCGCTGGCCGCCGTCTCCGGCGTGTTCAACGGCGTCTTCCTCACCGGCGACGCCGTCGGGGATCTCATGTTCTATGGCCGCGGCGCCGGGCAGCTGCCGACGGCCTCCGCGGTGTGGTCCGACGCGCTCGAGATCGCGCGCCGCATCGCCCACGGCATTCCCGCGCTGGCGCTCGACCTGCCGTCGGTGGGTCCGGCCCCGCTGCCGCTGCGGCCGATGGAGACGATCCGCTGCTGCTACTACCTGCGCGTCATGGCCCAGGACAAGCCCGGGGTGCTCTCGCGGGTGGCCGGCATCCTCGGCGAAAACGACATCTCCATCGCCAACGTCATCCAGAAGGGGCGCGGCACGCGCGAGGCGATCCCGGTGGTGATCGTGACGCACGAGGCCCGCGAGCGCGACATGCGCGCGGCGCTGACGAAGATCGACCGGCTGCGCGACGTGGCGGGCGCCACCACCATGATCCGCGTGGAAGGCGGCCCCGCGTGAGCGACGCCTCCTGGCCCGGCGTCATCGAGCGGTATCGTCGCTACCTGCCGGTCAGCGACACGACGCCGATCGTCACGCTGCTCGAGGGCAACACGCCGCTGGTGCCGGCGCCGCGCTTGGCCGAGGCGACCGATCCAAGCCTCGCCATCTTCCTGAAGTGCGAGGGCTTCAATCCGACCGGCTCCTTCAAGGACCGCGGGATGACGATGGCGATGTCGAAAGCCGTCGAGGCCGGCTCGCGCGCGGTCATCTGCGCGTCCACGGGCAACACGTCGGCCTCGGCCGCCGCGTTCGCGGCGCGCGCCGGGCTCCGCGCGTTCGTGATGGTCCCGCGCGGCTCGGTGGCGCTCGGCAAGCTCTCGCAGGCGGCGATCCACGGCGCCAAGGTGCTCATGGTGGAGGGCAACTTCGACCAGGCGCTCGACATCGTGCGACGCATCGCCGAAACGCATCCGGTGACGCTCGTGAACTCCGTGAACCCGTTCCGCCTCGAGGGCCAGAAGACGGGGGCGTTCGAGGTCGTGGACCAGCTCGGCCGCGCCCCCGACTACCATCTGATCCCCGTCGGCAATGCGGGCAACATCACCGCGTACTGGCGCGGCTACCGCGAGTATCATCGCGACGGCAAGATCGGCAGCCTGCCGCGCATGGTCGGCTTCCAGGCCGCGGGTGCGGCCCCGATCTACGAAAACCGCGTCATCGAGGAGCCGCGCACGGTGGCCACGGCGATCAAGATCGGCAATCCCGCGTCGTGGGGGCCGGCGCTCGAGGCCATGAAGGACAGCCGCGGCTGGATCGACATCGTCACCGACGAGGAGATCCTGCGCGCCTATCGCATGCTGGCCCGCGAGGAAGGCATCTTCATGGAGCCCGCCTCGGCGGCGACGGTGGCCGGGCTCGTCAAGATCGTGAAGGCCGGCCGCATCGAGCCGGGCTCCACACTCGTGCTGACCCTCACCGGCCACGGACTCAAGGATCCGGACACCGCGCTCGAGTCCGCGACGCGGCCGACCTCGGTCCCCGCCTCGCTCGACGCCGTCCTGGCCCAGCTCGGCCTCTGAGTCACCGACTCCGCGTCGCCGTCGCCTTCGCGATCAGCCTCGGACTGTTCGCGTACCTCCTGTCGAGCGTGGACCTGCGCCAGCTCGGCCGCCAACTGCTTGCCACCAACTGGGCCTGGGCCGCCTTCTCCGTGGTCGCGGGACTCGGCGGCCTGTGGGCGCGGGCCAAGCGCTGGCGCTGGCTCTTCCCGCCCGGCCCGGAGCCGCCCGGCATCATGCCCGCCACGATGATCGCCTACATGGCCAACGCGGTCCTGCCCCTGCGCGCCGGCGAGGTGGTGCGCGTCTACGTGCTCGCCCGGAAGCTGCGCGAGTCGGAACGCATGACGGGAGCCCAGAGCGTCTGGCTCGTCACCGCCACCCTGGTCGTCGAGCGCGTGCTCGACAGCCTGGCGATCGTGTCCATCCTGGCGATGCTCGTGCTGGTGATCCCGCTGCCGCGCGTCATCGAGTGGGCGGCCGGCGTGCTGCTCGTCATCGACGTCGTGGGCGTCTCGGTGCTGGTGGCGATGGTGCGCGCGCCCGAGGCGGGCCGCCGGCTGCTGCTCCGGCTCACGGGCCGATGGCCGGCGGCGGCACGGACGGTCGTCTCGATCTTCGACACCGGGCTGCGTGGGCTCGACGGCATCCGCACCCCGTCGCACCTGCCGCGCCTCGCGGCGTGGACGGCGCTCGTGTGGCTGCTGCCGGCGGCGGCGGCGTGGACGATGCTGCGCGCCGTGCACCTCGACCTGCCCTTCCGGGCCGGCTGGACCGTCCTCGCCTTCGTCGGTGTCGGCATCAGCGTGCCGTCGGCGCCCGGCTACGTGGGCGTCTTCCACGCGGCCGCCACGGCCGCCCTCGAGGTCTTCGGGGTGCCGCGCTCCGCGGCCCTCGCCTTCGCGCTGCTCTACCACGCGAGCGTGATCGTGCCGACCACCCTGGTCGGCTGGCTGTTCCTGCTCCGCGAGCACGTCTCGCTCGGCGAGGTGCGCCGCGCCCCGACGCCGGCGGGCTGAGGCGCGGCCGCTCGCTTGCCTGAGCGCGCGCGGCTCATGTAGATTGCTGACGCGATGGCGCTGATCGTCCAGAAGTACGGCGGTTCGTCGGTCGCCGACGCGGAGAAGATCAAGAACGTCGCGCGCCGGGTGGCCGAGAGCGCGACGGCGCACCAGCTCGTCGTCGTCGTCTCCGCGATGGGCAAGACCACCGACGGGCTGGTCGGCCTCGCGAGCCGGATCACGCCGACGCCCGAGCCGCGCGAGATGGACATGCTCCTCGCCACCGGCGAGCAGGTCACCATCGCCCTGCTCGCCATGGCCCTGCACACGCTCGGGCTCAAGGCGCGCTCGCTGACGGGGCCGCAGGTGGGCCTGCGCACGGACCGCGCCCACACCAAGGCGCGCATCACGCGCATCACGCCCGAGCGCGCGCGGGCGGCGCTGGAGGCGGGCGAGATCGTGATCGTCGCCGGCTTCCAGGGGCTTTCGGACGCCGACGAGCTCACCACCCTCGGGCGCGGCGGCTCCGACCTCACCGCGGTGGCGCTGGCGGCCGCGCTGAAGGCCGACGTCTGCGAGATCTACACGGACGTCGACGGCGTGTACACGGCCGACCCGAACATCGTCCCCGACGCGCGCAAGTTGCCGCGCGTCGCGTACGACGAGATGCTGGAGATGGCGAGCCTCGGCGCCAAGGTCCTCCAGGCCCGCTCGGTGGAGTTCGCCAAGAAGTATGGCGTGGCCGTGCACGTGCGCTCGACATTCAAGCGCGACCCCGGCACGCTCGTGACGAGGGAGGAGAGCGGGATGGAAGAGGTCGTCGTCACCGGCATCACCCACGACCGCAGCCAGGCGAAGATCTCCCTGCTCCGGGTGCCCGACCGGCCGGGCATCGCCGCGCAGGTCTTCGGTGCGGTGGCGACCAAGAACGTCGTGGTGGACATGATCGTGCAGAACATCAGCCGCGACGGCTTCACCGACATCTCCTTCACCGTCCCGCGGGGCGACCACGTGCGCGCGCAGACGGCGCTCGAGGAGATCGGCCGCACGGTGGGGGCCGAGAAGGTCGTGCACGACGAGCGCGTGGCCAAGGTCTCCATCGTCGGGGTCGGCATGCGCAGCCACTCCGGCGTCGCCGCGCGCATGTTCGCGGCGCTCTCCAAGGAAGGCATCAACATCCAGATGATCTCGACCTCCGAGATCGCCGTGTCCTGCGTGATCGAGGACAAGTACGCGGAGCTGGCCGTCCGCTCCCTGCACGACACGTTCGAGCTCGGCCGCGAGCCTTGAAGGCCCGCGCGTGGCGATCGCCCGACCGTCGGGCGGCGGAGCCCCGCGAAGCCGCCCCGACGGCAAATAGAAAGGACAGTCTCATGGCGTCCACCGGTCGAGCCGCCGTCTTCTTCGGGCCGGGCAAGCCCTTCGAGATCCGCGAGCTGCCGCTGCCCGAGATCGAGCCCGACGCCGTCCTCATCAAGGTCTCGCTCGCCAACGTGTGCGGCTCCGACCTGCACTTCTGGCGCGGCGACGCGCCGCTGCGGCTGCCCGAGGACGGCTGGATCTTCGGCCACGAGATGACGGGCCGTGTGGCGAAGCTCGGCCGAAACGTGAAGACCGACTCACTGGGACGGCCGCTGCGCGAGGGCGACCGCGTCGCCTACACCTACTTCTATCCGTGTGGCCGCTGCTACGTCTGCCTCAACAAGCAACCGGCGGCGTGCCCGGCCAAGATCGAGCGGCCGCGCGGGCCCTCGGAGTTCCCGTACTTCCACGGCGCCTTCGCCGAGTACTACTACCTGCGCCCCGGCGGCGCGCTCTTCGCCGTCCCCGACGCCCTCAGCGACGAGCTGGTCTCGCCGGTGAACTGCGCGCTGTCGCAGGTGATCTTCGGCCTGCGCGAGGCCGGGCTGGCGTTCGGCGGCAGCGTCGTCATCCAGGGCGCGGGCGGCCTCGGCGTTCAGGCGGCCGCGGTCGCCAAGGACATGGGCGCCGCGTCGGTCATCGTCGTCGATCAGCTTTCCGGGCGGCTGGAGCTCGCGACGGCGTTCGGCGCCGACCACGTGATCAACGTGAAGGAGGTCACCGAGCGCAAGGAGCGCGTCGCGCTCGTGCGCAAGTGGACAGGCGGCATGGGCGCCGACGTCGCCTGCGATTTCGTCGGCTTCCCGCAGGTCATCCCCGAGGGCATCGAGATGCTGCGCCCCGGCGGCACCTATCTCGAGATCGGCACCATCAGCCGCGGCGCCAAGGTCGAGCGACCGGCTGATCTCTCACACGTATCCCCTGGACAAGATCAACCAAGCCTTCTCCGACTCGGAGTGGCACAACGGGGAGACGACGAAGATCAGCCGCGCCGCCCTGGTGCCCTGACCGCGCCCCGCGCGCCTGCAATCGGGTGCGCAGACTGGGCACGACCGGTGAGGCCGCAGGTGCGGATGCGCCACCCCGGCAGGGCTGGCTCGGCGCCTCGTTGCTCGTAGCTTCGACGGGGAAACGGTCAGGCGCTTTTACAATCGCGCGTGTCGCCGTGGCATCCCATGGCACGTGGCTTGCGGTTTCGGCTCCACGATATGTTGCCGGCCCAAGACGACGCCCGCCCCGACCGGTTAATGGACACGGCGGAGCGTCGGTTCCGTGATCTCGTTCACGGCGTCGACGCCATCGTCTGGGAAGCCGACGCCGCCTCCCTCGCCTGCACCTTCGTCAGCCAGCGCGCCGAGGACTTGCTCGGCTATCCCATCGAGCGCTGGCTGGGCGCCACGGACTTCTGGGGCGAGATCGTGGACGCGCGCGACCGGCACCGTGTGCTGGCGCGCTACGGCGAGGCCCTGACCGCCGAGCGGCCGCTCGAGCACGAGTTCCGCGTCACGACCGCCGACGGCCGCCAGGTCTGGCTGCGCGACCGGGTGCACCCGGCCGACCGGGGCCGTCTGCGCGGCATCATGATCGACGTGACCGAGCACAGGCGCCTCCAGGCGGAGCGCGACGAGCTGCTGCTGCGCGAGCAGGTCGCGCGCAACGAGATGGAGTCGGCCGCCGAGATGGTCCAGCGCCTGGAGACGATCACCGAGGCCGCGCTCTCCGACCTCTCCCAGGAGCACCTCCTGCGCCGCGTGCTCGAGCGCATCCGTGACGTGCTGGAGGCCGACGGCGCCCTGATCCTGCTGCCCACCGAGGACGGCGAGGGCCTCCGCGTGATGGGCGCGGTGGGATTGGAGCTCGAGGACGACGTGCGCGTGCCGATGGACGACAGCCTGAGTGGCCGCATCGCGATGAGCCGCCGCGCCGTCCTCGTGGAGGACGCCGGACGCACCGACCCGGACATTCCCGCGCTGTGGCGCGCGCACGTGCGCTCACTCGTCGGCGTCCCGCTTTCGGTGGATGGCCACAGCGTCGGGGTCGTGCACGCCGTCCGCCTCGCGCGCCGCCGGTTCAGCGCCGACGACGCGCGTCTGCTCCAGCTGGTCGGTGACCGCCTTGGCGTGGCCATCCGCAACGCCCGGCTCTACGAGGCCGAGCGGCGCGCCCGGCTGGCGCTGGAGGCCGCCACGCAGCGGGCCGCGTTCCTCGCGGACGCGGTCACGGCGCTCGCCGCCGCCCCCGATCCCGCCGACGGCCTCGCGGACGTCGCGCGGCTGGCGGTCCCGCTCCTCGCGGACTGGTGCGCCGTCGATCTTCGCGAGCCCGACGGGTTCCGGCGCGTGGCGGTCGTCCATCGCGACCCGGCGGCCGAGGCGCGGGCGGCGGTGCTGCTCGGGCCCGTGGCCGCCCCGGCGACCGGCGGCGTGACGCGCGCGCTCGAAACCGGCGCGGCGGAGTGGGTCGCGGCGGACGCGAATGCCGCCGACCTCGCCGTGCGCGGCGAGCCGGAGGAGTGCCGCGCCGTGATCGAGCTGGGCGTGCAGGGCTACGTCGTCGCGCCCCTCGCGGTGGGCGGACGCGTGCTGGGCGCCATCACCCTCGTCGCCGGGCCCGGCCGGAACTTCGGCGAGAGCGAGGCATGGCTGGCGCAGGACCTCGCGCGGCGCGCCGCGCTCGCGTTGGACGCCGAGCGGCGCCGCGGCATCGCGCGCGAGCTGCTGCAAATGGTCGGCGGCGAGTTGCGCGCGCCGCTCGCCTCGCTCGGCCGCGCGCTCCGTGCGACCACCGATCCCGCGAAGGCGGGCGCGGTCCGCACCGCCGCGCGGGCGCTGTCGGCCGTGGCCCGCGAGGCGCGCCTGGCCGCGCGCTTTGTCGCGGTCACGCCCGACACCGGCGGCCGGCGTGTCGATCTGGGCAATCTGGTGGACGCCGCCGTCAACGCCGTCGCCGACGAGGCGCGGGCCAAGGGCGTCGACGTCGAGACCGCCGTCGATCGCGACGCCGTGGAAGTCGCGGGCGATCGACGCCGGCTGCGGCAGGCCGCGCAGCGGCTGCTGGAGGCGGCCGTCCGCTCCACGCCCGCAGGCGGTCGCGTCTGCACGCGACTGTCCCGCGCCGGCGCGCGCGCGGTGCTGGCCGTGAGCATGGTCGGCGCGACCGTCGCTCCGCCGGCCGGGCTGCGGCTCACCATCGCGCGCCAGCTCGTCGAGCATCAGGGCGGCACGCTGACAACCGCGGGCGAGGGCCCAGGTCCGACGCTCACCGTGTCGCTGCCGCTCGCTTGAGCGGCTGATTACATGGGGGCCTCAAAGGGCCCCCCAAGCCCGGCTGATTACATGGGGGGCCTCGAAAGGGCCCCCCAAACCCCCCGACGCTCGTTACACGCGCCGGCAGCTCGTGATCGTCCTCAGCCTCGTGGCCGGCGGCGCGGCCGGCGTCGCGATCGATCGCTGGCGCCACGCCAATCCCGAGATCGTCGCGTACCTCGAGACGCTCGATCGCGCGCCGGCCACCGTCCGCGAGCCAGTCATGCCACGGCTGAGCGCGCGCGCGCAGGATTCACCGCACGCGAGCCCCCCCGCGCCGTCGCGTGAGTCGCGCGGTCCCGCCCCACCGGGTCGACACGGTGGCCGTGCGCGGCCCGCCCGCGCCGACGACGCGACGCCGCTCGACGTCAACCTCGCGAGCGCGGCGGAGCTCGAGCGTCTGCCCGGCGTCGGGCCCGCGCTGGCCGCGCGGATCGTCGACGTGCGCGCGCGCGAGGGCCCGTTCGGCTCCGTGGACGATCTCAGGCGTGTACGCGGCGTCGGCGGCGCGACACTCGAGCGGCTGCGCCCGCGCCTCATCGTCACCACGCCGTGAGCCGGCTCGCGCTGCCGCTGGCGCCGCTGGCCGTGGCCTTCGCGGCCGGCATCGCGCTCGCACCGTGGATCCCGCCGCACGCGATGTGGGCGGTGCTCGCGGCGGCCCTCGCCGCCAGCGTGCTGGTGCTCGTGCTCGGCCAGGCCGTGCACGCGCTCGTCCCGCTGCTCGCCGCGATCGCGATGCTCGGCGCGCTGCGCGCGACACCGGCGCCGCTGCCGCCGGATCACGTCGGCCGCCTCCCGCTGCCGATCACGGCGCGCGTCGAGGCGCGGCTCGCCGCCGAGCCGATCGTCTGGGCGCCCGACCGCGCGCGGCTGGCGCTTGACGTCGAGCGGGTCGACGGCGTGGTCCGCACGGGGCGGATCTTGATCGGCCTGTACGGTCCGCCACCGCCGCTCGCCGAGGGCCAGCGTCTCGCCATCGACGCCCGGCTCGAGCGTCCCCTCGGCTTCCGCGACCCGGGTGTCTTCGATGCGGCCGCGCGCCTGGCGCGCGAGGGCGTGCACGTGACCGGCAGCGCGTCGGCGGCGCGTGTGGTGCCGCTGGAGCCGCCGGCGCCGCCGTGGCCGGCGCGCGTGCGACGCTTTGCGCTCGCCGCGTTCGCCGAGCGCCTGCCGTCGGCGTCGGCAGGGTTGCTCGGCGGGCTCGTGCTCAGCGACAGGACCACGCTGGCCGCCGAGGTGCAGGACGCCTTCCGCCGCGCCGGCATCTTCCACGTCCTGGCCGTGTCGGGGTTCAACGTGGCGCTGCTGGCGGGCGCCGTGTGGACGCTCACGCGCGCGGCCGGCGGCGGCCGGCGGACCGCAGCGGCCGGCGGCATCGTCGCCGTGCTCGGCTTTGCCGCCGTCGTCGGGCCCGAGCCGTCGGTGATCCGCGCGACGATCATGGCCGTGCTCGTGCTCGCCGCGGTCCTGCTCGACCGCGAGGCGTCGGTCACCAACAGCCTGGCCCTCGCCGCGCTGGCGATCCTGGCCTTGCGCCCGGGCGATCTGCTCGATCCAGGATTCCAGCTCTCGTTCGCGGCGACGGCAGGCATCGTGATAGCGCCGATGCCCCGCGGCACGCTGGCGGCCTCGCTCGCGGTCAGCCTCGCCGCGCAGCTGGCGGTGCTGCCGGTGGCGCTCGTGCACTTCAACCAGCTCTCGACCGTCGGCCTCGTCGCCAACCTCGCTGCCGTGCCGCTCGCGGGCGCGGCCACCGTCCTCGGCCTCCTGGCCGTCGTCGCCGCCGCCGTCGGCGAGGTCGCGGCCGCCGCCGTCTTCGGCGCCGTCTGGCCGGTGCTCCTCCTCCTGCGCGCGGTCGCGGCGCTCGCCGCCGCGGTGCCCGGCGCGGTGATCCGCCTGCCCGCGCCCGGCCCCGGCGCGATCGTCGCGTACGTCACCGCCCTGACCTGTGGACTCGCGGCGTGGCACTGGCGCGCGCGGCGTGGCGCCGGCCCGGCCCTCGCCGCCTTGGCCACGCTCGCGCTCCTGATGGCGGTGGCGCTCGCGGCGCTGCCGATCCTGATCCGCGGCGACGGCCGGCTACGCGTGACGGTGCTGGACGTGGGTCAGGGCGACGCGATCGTCGTCGAGACGCCAGACGGACGCGCGATCGTGGTCGACGCGGGCGCGGGCGGGCCGTGGCGCCTGGACGCGGGCGAGCGCGCCGTGGCGCCGTTTCTCTGGAACCGCGGCGTGCTGGCGCTGCACGCCACGCTCACCACGCACGCCGACATCGACCACGCCGGCGGCATGGCCGCGCTCCACCGGCTCTTCGCGGTCACGGAGCGCTGGGACGACGCGGCGCCTCCGCGCAGTGTCGGTGGCGCGCTGCTGACGCCGATCGCGCCCGACGTTCCCGGGGGCCGCCGCAACGACCGCGCGGTCATGCTGCGCGTGGAGCTGGGGCTGGCGAGCGTGCTGCTGGCCTCGGACGTCGAGGCCGCGGGCGAGCGCGCGCTGCTCGAGGCCGGCGTGCCGCTGGGCGCCACCGTGCTCAAGGTCGGCCACCACGGCGCCGCCACCTCGAGCACGGCGCCGTTTCTCGCCGCCGTCCGGCCGACGGTGGCGATCGTCTCCGTCGGTGCGCGCAATCCTTACGGTCACCCCGACGCCGGCGCGCTCGCACGCCTGGCCGCCGTCGGCGCGCGCGTCTATCGCACGGATCGCGACGGTGCCGTGCTCGTCGAGACGGACGGACGGACGCTCACGGTGACGCGCTGGCGCGACGGCTCCGTCGAGCGCGTCTGCCTCGACCCGGAGACGATCTGCTAGAATCCGTGGGCCATGGCGAGGATCAACGACAACTACCTGCGGCTCAAGAGCGGCTACCTCTTCAGCGAGATCGCCCGGCGGGTGAAGGAGTATCAGGGAGCGCATCCCGACGCGAAGCTGATCCGGCTCGGCATCGGCGACGCCACGCAGCCGCTGCCTCCGGCCATCGTGGCGGCGCTGCACGCCGCCGTCGACGAGATGGCGCGCGCCGAGACGTTTCGCGGCTACGGTCCGGAGACCGGCTACGAGTTCCTGACCGAGCTGATCGCCAAGTACGACTACGGGGCGCGCGGCGTCACCATCGCCCCCGACGAGATCTTCGTCAGCGACGGCAGCAAGAGCGACGCGGCGAACTTCCAGGAGCTCTTCAGCCCGGACGCCGTGGTGGCGCTCACCGATCCCGTGTATCCGGTCTACCTCGACAGCAACGTGATGGCCGGCCGCGCGGGCGCGCCCGACGCGCGCGGCGGCTACGAGCGCATCGTGTACCTGCCGTGCACGGCCGAGAATCGCTTCGACCCGCCGCTACCGGATCGGCCGGTGGACATGGTCTATCTGTGCTTCCCGAACAACCCGACGGGCGCCGTCCTCGGTCGGGCCGCGCTCGCGCGCTGGGTGAACTGGGCGCGTGGCGCGGGCGCCGTGCTGCTTTACGACGCCGCGTACGAGGGCTACATCCAGGATCCCGACGTCCCGCATTCGATCTTCGAGGTCGAGGGCGCGCGCCAGGTCGCGGTCGAGTTCCGCTCGTACTCGAAGACCGCGGGCTTCACCGGCACGCGCTGCGCCTACACGGTGGTGCCGAAGGATCTCACCGCGCGCTCCGCGAGCGGCGAGACCGTCCCGCTGCACGGGCTCTGGTTCCGACGCCAGTCCACGAAGTTCAACGGCGCGCCGTACGTGATCCAGCGCGCCGCGGCCGCCGTCTATACGCCCGAGGGCGGCCAGCAGGTTCGCGCGATCATCGACTTCTACATGGAAAACGCGCGGCTGATCCGCGAAGGGCTGGAGGCGGCGGGGCTCACGGTCTACGGCGGCCGCAACGCGCCGTACATCTGGGTGAGGACGCCGGCCGGTCTCGACTCATGTTCGGGCGCAGCGGTGAAGGCTACTTTCGGCTGACCGGCTTCGGCAACCGCGCGTCCACTGAAGAAGCGGTCGCGCGGATCAAATCCCGCCTCACGCGCTGACGAGGCGTCCGGTGGCGCGATCCGGGCCCCCGCCCCTCCCGCCGGCTCGCGCGGTCACGCCACCGGCGCGGCTAGCTCTCGTACGCGCGCTCGTATTGCGAGCGCAGCCGGTCGAGCTCTTCGGGATCGAGCCGCATGCCGAGCGACAGCCCCATCTCGCCGAGGATGGTCTTGATCTCGTTCAGCGACTTCTTGCCGAAGTTCTTGGTCTTGAGCAGCTCGGCCTCGGTCTTCTGCACGAGATCGGCGATCGTCCGGATATTGGCCGTCTTCAGGCAGTTGGACGCCCGCACCGACAGCTCCAGCTCGTCGACGTTGCGGAAGAGGTTGTCGTTGAGCTCGGTGCCGGGCCGCGCCTCGGCGCGTTCGGCGTCCTCCTCCTGCGGCGTCGTCTCGGGGAAGTCCGTCAGTAAATTGAAGTGGTCCTGCAGGATGCGCGAGGCCTCGCCCACCGCCGCCTGCGGCGCCACGCTGCCGTTCGTCCACACCTCGAGCATGAGGCGCTCGCGGGGCTCGCCGTCCGGCGTCTGGGCGCCCGGCACGGGATCGACGTGGAAGTTGACGCGCTTGATCGGCGAGAAGTCCGCGTCGAGCAGGATGGCGTTGATCGGCAGCGCCTCGGGCTCGCGCTTCTCGGCGGACTGATACCCGCGCCCGCGCTCGACGCAGACCTCCATCTCGAGCACGCCGTCCTTGTCGAGCGTCGCCAGCACGACGTCGGGGGTCAGGATCTGCACGTCGGCGTCGGGCTCGAAGTCACCCGCCTTCACCACGTGCGTGCCCTGGGCTTTCAGGCGTAGGATCTTCGGGCGGTTCACGTGGAGGGCGAAGACGACCTTGCGCAGGTTCATCATGATGTCGAGC
>QHSB01000464.1 GCA_003220335.1 Candidatus Rokuibacteriota bacterium | reverse complement strand
AGATCGTGAGGCCTTTGCAAGTGATCTTTCAAAGCGCGCCGCTGACTGCCCGACCCTCGGTTGACGCTGGCGAGGGGTGGGCCTACCCTGCCCGAATCATGCTGCGCGATCTCGGCGATGGTCTCGTCATGCGGCGCGCGACGGAGGCTGACGCCGACCGCCTCGGCGAATTCAACGCCGACGTGTTGCGTGCTCAGGACGCCCCCGATCCTGCGCCGTGGATGGGCGCCTGGACGCGAGACCTCATCAGCGGCCGCCATCCGACCTTTCGTGCCGACAGCGCGCTGGTCGTCGAGGACACGCGGGCGAAGTCGATCGTCTCGTCGATGGTGTTGCTGTCGCACACGTGGGCCTACGGCGGGGTCCCCGTGTCCGTCGGCCAGCCGGAGATCGTCGGCACGCGCACGGAGTTCCGCGGTCGCGGCCTCGTGCGCGCGATGTTCGACGTTGCCCACGCCTGGAGCGCGGCGCGCGGCCACCAGCTGCTGGCCATCAACGGCATTCCGTGGTTCTACCGACAATTCGGCTACGAGATGGCGCTCGAGCTCGGGGGCGGGCCGCGGCTCTACACGCCGGGACTCGCCGCCGGGGTGAGACAGACGCAGCCGCCGTACCGCGTGCGTCCCGCCACCGATGCCGACGCGCCGTTTCTCGCGGCGACGAGCGCCCACGCCGGACGGCGGTATCTCGTCACCGCGCCGCGCGACGCGGCGGCGTGGCGCTACGTGGTGAGCGGCCGCAGCGCCGGCAGCGCCGTGTGCGACGAGGTGCGCATCGTCGAGCGCGAGAGCGGCGAGGCCGCGGGCTACCTCGAGCACGTGTCGAGGCTCTGGGGGCCGGGCCTGCACGTGCGGGAGATGGAGGTCGCCCCGGGCGTGTCGTGGCGCGCCGTCGCCTATCCCGTGCTCGCGTACCTGTGCGAGACGGGCGAAGCCTATGCGCGCGCCGCGAAGAGCGAGCTCGGCCTGCTCGACTTCTGGCTCCTGGGCGGCGCGCATCCGTTCGGCGGTGTCGTCCAGTTCTCTGGTACGCGGCGGCCGTACGCGTACTATCTGCGCGCGCCGGACCTGCCCGACCTGCTGCGCCGTCTCACGCCGGTGCTCGAACGGCGGCTGGCCGAATCGGCGCTCGTCGGTCACACCGGCGAGCTGCGACTGAGCTTCTACCGCAACGGCGTGCAGCTGGTGCTCGACGGCGGGCGCATCAAGAGCGTGCAGGCGTGGCCGCCGCCGCGCACGGTGGCGGGTCTCGATTTCAGCCTGCCGTCCGCCGACCCGCGGCGCCCTTCCGCGATGTTCCCGGACCTCACGTTCCTCCAGCTGCTGTTCGGTCATCGCTCGCTCGACGAGCTCGAGGCGGCGTTTCCGGACTGCGTGACGCGCGGCCAGGAAGTGCGGGCGCTGCTGCAGGTACTCTTTCCGAAGGCGCCGTCGAAGGTGTGGCCGATCCTCTGATACCCTTGCACGCGAGGAGGACCCGAACGTGGGCGATATCCTCGGCCTCGGTCTCACGCACTACCCACCGCTCGTGGGCCGCGACGAAAACATGGCCGGCATCTTGCGGACCATCCTGCGCGATCCCGGCCTCCCGGAGCGCTATCGCGACCCCGCCAACTGGCCCGCGCCGATGCGTCGCGAGTACGGCGACGACGGGGGCACCGCCTCCGCGGCCGGGCACCGGGAATGGCTCGTGCGTCGCTTCCGCCACTGCCGCACGCTGCTCGACGACTTCCGGCCGGAGGTCGTCGTCATCTGGGGCGACGACCAGTACGAGAACTTCACCGACGACGTCATCCCGCCGTTCTGCGTTCTCGCGTACGACGCCGTCGAGGCGCGGCACCGCAAGCGGGACATCGAGACGCCGAACGTCTGGAACGAGGGAGCGGACACGGTCTTTCGCATCCCCGGGCACCGCGAGGCCGGCAAATACCTGGCGCGGCGGCTGCTCGAGCAGGGTGTCGACATGGCCTACGCCTACAAGCCCCTGCACCACTCCGGGCTGGCGCACGCGTTTCTCAACACGATCATGTTCCTGGACTACGACCGCACCGGCTTTCCCTATCCGGTCGTCGCCTTCCAGGTGAACTGCTACGGCCGGCGCGTGATCGCCCAGCGCGGGTATCGCAGCAACCTCGCGCGACCGGTCGCGGAGGCGGATCTCGATCCGCCGTCGCCGACGCCCAAGCGGTGCATGGAGGTCGGCGCGGCCACCGCGCGCGCGATGCGCGAGAGCCCCTGGCGCACCGCGCTCATCGCGTCGTCGAGCTGGTCGCACGCGTTCCTGACCGACAAGCACCACCAGCTCTATCCGGACATCGAGGCGGACCGCCGCCTCTACGAAGCGCTGCGCGTCGGCGATTACGAGACGTGGCGCAAGACGCCGCTGGAATCGATCGAGGCGTCGGGCCAGCAGGAGATGCTCAACTGGTACATGCTGGCCGGGGCCATGGAGGAGCTGGGGCGCAAGCCCGACGAGTGCGAGTTCATCGAGACGTGGTCGTTCAACTCCAACAAGTGCTTCGCGGTGTTCAAGCCATGACGAGCCGGAGCGTGAACGGCGAGACCGTGAACGGCGCGATCCCGAAGCTCAGCGGCGACATCCGGCCGCTCATTCCGGCCCTCGGCCTGCGCAACTACTGGTATCCGGCGATCGCCGAGCGCCGCGTGGGCCGGCGCCGGCCCGTGAAGGTGTCGATGCTCGGCGAGGAGCTCTGCCTCTTCCGCGGCGCCGACGGCGGCGTCGTGGCGATCCAGGACGTCTGTCCGCACCGTGGCGCGCGACTGAGCGAGGGGCATTGCCACTACCGGGGCACCGTCGCCTGCCCGTATCACGGCTGGGTGTACGACGAGAGCGGCAAGAACGTCGCCGTGCTCTCCGAGGGGCCGGACTCCGGCGTGTGCGGCAAGCCGGGCACCGCGGCCAGAGCCTTTCCGACGCGCACGCTGAAAGGCGTCGTGTTCGTGTGGGTCGGTGACGACGATCCCGCGCCCATCGAGGACGACGTCCCCGAGGAGTTCTTCGACGACCAGGCGTTGATCCTCACCGGCCAGGTCTACTGGCGGTGCAACTGGGAGGTCGCGCTCGAGAACTCGATGGACTCCCACGTCAACTACGTGCACCGCAACGCGCTGGTGGTGGCCCGCGCCGGCTTCATCGCGCGCGGCGCGCAGGGCGAGCACCCGATCTTCGTCGGTAACGGCTTCGGCGGCGACGTGGCCGAGAGCAATTACGTGCGCCGCAGCCCCACCCAGGACGTGTACGCCAACGGCTGGAGGTGGCCCAGGAGCAACCACCGCCGCTACTGGACCTGGCTGTTCCGGCCGTTCGTCGAGCGCGCGCGGCGCAACATCCCGCCGCCCCGCTCGCCGCGCTGGTGCGGCGGCCACCACCTGCCGGGCATGTTCCGCGCCGAGTTCGCTTACGATCTCTACACGCGCATGTGCGTGCCGGTCGAGGAGAAGCTGACGCGCGTGTGGTACTACCACTACCTGCGTCCGACCAGCGCGCTGGCGCGGCTCTGGCAGCGCGCGCTCTACTTCGTGCTGCACCGCTGGATCATCGAGTACAACTTCTCGCGCCAGGACGAGCGCGTGATGCTCAACCAGCGCTACGACACGCCGGAGAAGCTGTCGGGGACGGACGCCGAGGTGATCCAGTGGCGCCGGCTCGTCGTGACCAAGCACTACGGCGGCCGCGACGCGCCGTTCGAGTATCGCAACCCCGACGGGCTGGCGCCGGACGCGGTGCCGCTCAACCGCGTGTCCGTGCGATATCTGCAGGAGGAGCAGAGGGCGAAGGCGGCCGCGCAGTCGCACGCGTGAAGCTCTCGGGCAAGGTCGCGATCGTCACCGGCACCAGCCCCAACATCGGCGGCGGCATCGCGGAGGGGCTGGCCGAGGAGGGCGCCACCGTCGTCTGCGTGGACGTGGCGTCCGAGAACGCCGCGCAGTGCGCCGACGCGATCGCGCGCCGCGGCGGCCAGGCGCTCGGCCTCACCTGCGACGTGACCGACGAGGCGCAGGTGGAGGCGATGGTGGCGCGGGTGCGCGACGCCTACGGGCGCGTCGACGTCCTCGTCAACAACGCCGGCATCCTCGGCGGCCTCAGCGTGCTCGAGATGCCGCTGGCGCGCTGGAACCGCCAGATCGCCGTGAACCTGACGGGGACCTTTCTCTGCACCAAGCACGCGGCCCGGTGCATGGTCGAGCGCGCGACCGGGGGCAGCATCATCGTCATCGTCTCGACGGCCGGGCACCAGGGTCAGGCCGGCAACATCGGCTACTGCACGAGCAAGAGCGGGCTCCTGAACTTCACCCGCGCCGCCGCGATGGATCTGGCCCGGCATCGCATCCGGGTGAACAGCCTGACGCCGACCGCCACCGACGTGGAGGAAGGGATCGAGCGCGCCGTCGCGTGGGGGCGCCCGCGGCCCGAGCCGCGCTCGCGGCTGCTCGACTTTCAGAAGATGGTGCCGATGCAGCAGCTGCCGAGCCCACGCCACTACGCCCGCGCCGCCGTCTTCCTCGCCTCCGACGACGCGGAGATGGTCACCGGCATCGACCTGCGCGTCGACGCCGGCGCCATCGCGAAGTACTGGCCGTGGGTGCCCCAGGCCTGATCACTCACGCCGGCGGCTCACTCGCGCGTCGCGGTGAACGGACAGATCTGGCGGTAGGCGCACCAGCGGCACGCGTTCCGCGACGGCGTGGCGTCGAAGCGGCGCGCCCGGATGCCGGCGGCGGTGGTCTCGACGGCGCGCAGCGCCCGCTGGACGTCCTCCTCCGTCGGCGTGTGGCGGCCGACCGTGTTGGACTCGATGAAGCGCAGCTCGACGCGCTGGGGCAGCCGGCCCGTCCCCTCGCGCCACGCCAGCGCATACATCTTGAGCTGCAGGCTCTCCGCCACGCGGCGGTCGGCCTCCTTCTGCTTCGTGACCTCGCTCGTCTTGTAGTCCACGATCACCGCGCCCAGCAGATCTTCGTCGACGCGGTCGAAGCGGCCGCGCACGCGCGTGGCGCCGATGCTGAACGCGAAATCCTTCTCGATGTACGCCGGCTTCTCGCCCGCGCTCTCCTCGTGGTTCCAGAAGCGCGTGAGGGCCTCGCGGCCGGCCACCTTGCGCGCCTCCTGGTGCTCCCAGGTGAGGAAACCCTGGTTGACCCACTTCTTGTCGTACTCGCCCAGCAGATCCTCGAGCGACGTGTAGTTGCCCTCGACGCGCCGCTTGAGATAGAACTCGACGACCTCGTGGATGGTGGAGCCGTACACGAGCGTGTGATGGCGCAGGATCGGCACGCGTAGCTGGTGGACGTACCGGTACTTGAGCGGGCAGGTCTGGTAGTCGTCCACCTGCTTGTGGCTGATCGTCAGCTCCTCGTCGTCGGGAATGGGCGGCAGCGGCGTGTCGCCATGGACCGCGGCCGGCGCGAAGCGCTCGATCTCCTCGACGGCCTTGCCCTTGAACGACTGCGCCGCGTCCCTGGGCAGGTCCAGCGCCTCCAGCACGAACTGGCTCACCTTGCGCTCGCGGGCGCCGCCGTAGTCCCGCGCGCTGGTGAAGAACAGCTCGCGCCGCGCGCGCGTCGTGCCCACGTAGAAGAGGCGGCGCTCTTCCTGCGCGTGGAAGTCTCCCGTCGGCACCACGTCCTTGAGCAGCTCGACCGGCAGCTCGAGCGCGTCGCGCCGCTTCTGGGTGGGGAACTTGCCCTGCACGAGATGCACGAGGAAGACGACGGGAAATTCCAGGCCCTTCGCCTTGTGCACGGTCAGCACGCGGACGGCCGGCGTCTCGACGTCCGCTTCGGCCACCGCCGGGTCCTCGCCGGCGTCGATCAGCGCCTCCAGGTGCTTCACGAACTCGCGGACGTTATCGTACTTGAGCGCCTTGGAGGCGTCCTGGATGCGCCGGAAGAACTTGGAGATGTTCTGCACCTCCGCCTCGTCGCGCGCCGTCACCGCCTTCGACATCCGCGCGAGCCAGCCCGAGTCCACGAGGAACTGGTAGAGCAGCTCGCCCGTGGGCATCTCGCGGCCCAGCTCCATGTAGCGCACGAGGTCGCTCACGAGGTGCCGCACGGCCACGCGCGCCTCTTCCGAGAGCTCGGCGGCCAGCTCGGGGACCTGCTCGGCGTCCTTGAGCACATCGAAGAGCCAGCGATGCTTGCGGTCGGCGTGGGTGGCGCAGCGCGTGAGGTCGATGATCGGCACCTGGTAGAGGTCCGACGACGCGAGGTAGTGGACGCTCACGGAATCGTCGGGATGCGCGACGGCGCGCAGGAAGGCCAGCAGCAGCCGCACCTCGGGCCGCCCGTACAGCCCCGCGTTGCCCGAGAACGTCCACGGCACCGCTCTCAGATTCAGCGCTCTCAGGAAGGGATCGCCGTCGTCGTTGGAACGCACCAGGATGGCGACGTCGTTGTACGACCACGCGCCCTGCTCCACGCGGTCGCGGATCGTCTGCGCGACGGTATCGGCCTCCTGCGACGCCGTCTCGAAGTGCCAGTGGCGCGGCTCGGGCCCCGGCGCCTCGCGCACGGCCGTCAGCTGCTTGACGATGCCGCTCTTCACCTCGAGCCGGTCGGGATTGTTGTACTGGATCAGCTTGTACGCCGCGTCGAGGATCGCCTGGTGGGAGCGGAAGTTTTCGGTGACCACGATCTGCCGCGCGTCCGGATAGTGGCGCAGGAAGCTCAGGACGTTGGAGATGGCGGCACCGCGAAACCGGTAGATCGCCTGGTCGTCGTCGCCCGTCACCGCGACGTTTCCGTGTCGCGCCGCGAGCAGCTTCACCAGCTCGAACTGCGCGTAGTTCGTGTCCTGGAATTCGTCAACCAGGACGTATTTGAAGCGGCGC
>QHSB01000729.1 GCA_003220335.1 Candidatus Rokuibacteriota bacterium | reverse complement strand
CGAGGTCTTTGCCGTCCACATGACGTATGGCGCCAAGGCGGACTACAAGAGCGGTGGCCGCGAGCCGACCGACTACGTCAACTCGCGGCTCATCGTCATGTGGGGCTGGAGCCCGGGCGACGGCACCTTCGGCACCGGCACGCTTCAGTACCTGAAGCTCGCGAAGAAGCAGGGCGCGCGCATCGTGTGCGTCGATCCACGAGTCACGCGGACGAGCCACGCGCTGGCCGACGAGCACGTCTTCATCCGGCCGTCGACCGATGCCGCCGCGCTCATCGCCATGGCCTACGTCATCGTCACCGAGGGGCTGCACGACCAGGCGTTCCTCGACCGCCACGTGCTCGGCTTCGACGAGGCGCACCTGCCCGCCGGCGCGCCGGACGGCGCGTCGTATCGCTCGTACCTCCTCGGGCTCGCCGACGGCGTGCGCAAGACACCGGCGTGGGCGGCGGCTATCACCGGGATGCCGGCCGAGACGATCCGTCGCCTCGCCATCGAGTACGCGACGACGAAGCCGGCCGCGCTGCAGTGCGGCTACGCGCCGGGCCGGACCGCCAACGGCGAGCAGTTTCACCGGGCGGCCTACGCGCTGACCGCGATCACCGGCAGCGTCGGGACCCCGGGCGGCAACTCCGGCGTGAGCAACGGCGCCACCGGACGCGGCGGCATCAGAAGCCTGCCGCCCGGCCCGAACCCCGCGGGCGCGCGCGTGGCCACGCCGCTGCTCGCCGACCTGCTCGAGCGCGGCCGCGCCGGCGGTTACCCCGCCGACATCAAGATGGTCTACTCGGTGGGCGGCGACCTCTTCAACCAGACGCCCAACACCCACAAGACGGCGGCCGCCGCCGAGCGCCTCGAGTTCATGGTCGTGCACGACCACTTCGTCACGCCGACCGCGCGCTATGCCGACGTCGTGCTGCCGGCCACGACGTTCTGGGAGCGCAACGACGTCCACACGCCGTGGGCGGGCGCCGGGCACTACGTGATCTTCATGAAGCAGGCGGTGGCGCCGATGTACGAGTGCCGGAACGATTTCGACATCTGCGCCGACATCGCGCGCCGCCTCGGGATCGACGACTACAGCGACAAGACGGAAGAGGAGTGGCTGCGCGAATCTACTCGATGGCCATCGCGGCGAACCCGGACCCCTACGGCCTGGGGCCGATCGCGCCGATCCCGACCTGGGTTTCCGACGAGGAGGACGGCCGCCGGTATCCGCTGCGGCTGGTCACCCCGAAATCGCGGGCGCGCACGCACTCGATCCACGACAACCAGCCGATCCTCATGCGCGCCGACCGCGACGACGTCTGGATCAACACCGCCGACGCCGCCGCACGCGGCATCGTCGACGGCCAGCCCGTGCGCGTGTTCAACCAGCGCGGCGCCACCAGCCTCCCGGCGCGTGTCACCGACCGCGTGGCGCCCGGCGTCGTGTCCATCAAGGAAGGGGCCTGGTTCACGCCGGGCGCGGACGGCGAGGACACGCACGGCTGCGCCAACGTGCTGACCGACGACCGCGCCTCGCCCGCCGCCGCCGCCACCTTCAACACCTGCTTCGTCGAGATCGCGCGTCGGTGAGGCATCCCGCGGTGATCGAGGAGCGTCACGGCTATGCCGGGGCGCTCCGAGCGTTGGGGGTTTGGGGGCCATTTCGGGGCCCCCATGTCAGGAGACGGGATCGATCGGCGTGAGCAGCGGCCGCTGCGCCTCGATCACCTCGGCCGCGTCCAGGCACAGGTCCTCGCGGTAGCGCGCGGCGATGACCTGCACGCCCAGCGGCAGGCCGCCGGCGACGCCGGTCGGCACCGAGACCGCGGGGAAGCCGAGCAGGTTGACGGCGACGAGCAGGCGCTGGGCGCGCGAGACCTCGGCGTGCCGCTCGGCGCTGGTCGTGTCGAAGCCGACCTCGAACGGCGGCTCGGTCGACACGGGCCCGACGACGAGCGAATAGCGCTCGAGGAAAAGCGTCCAGTCGCGCACGTGCTTGCTGCGGAGCGCGAGCGCCTTGAGGTAGCCGTCCAGATCGACGTCGGGCACCGCGGCCAGCGTGAAGTCGAGCGAGCGGTTGATGTCGGCGCCGCCGTACTTGCGGATATAGGGCTGCGTGACGTGGCGCATCTCGTTGATGCAGAGCGTGGTCCACGTCGCCGCCACGCCCAGGACGTCGGGCGGCTCCACCTCCTCCACAGCGTAGCCGGCGCCGGCGAGCGCGTTGCCGGCGGCACGCACGGCGGCCGCGACGTCGGCGTGCACGCCCTGCTTGCCCGGATCGACGCTGAGGGCGACGCGGATCGGCCGCGCGACGGGCTCGCCGACGAGCGGCGCGGGCGCCCACCACGGGTCGCGCGGATCGCGCGCGCTCATGGCCGCCAGCCCCAGCCGCACGTCGCGCACGCGCCGCGCGAGCGGGCCCTGCACGGACATCAGCTGCGTGCCGGGCGGACGCTCCTCGGCGGCCGTCTGGTTGTAGGCGGGCACGCGGCCGAGCGTCGGCCGGATGCCGGCGACGCCGCAGCAGTAGGCAGGATAGCGGATCGAGCCGCCGAGGTCGTTGCCGTGGGCCAGCGGCGCGATGCCGGCGGCGAGTGCGGCGGCGGCGCCGCCGCTGCTGCCTCCCGGCGTGTGCGCGCGATACCACGGATTGAAGGTGCGCCCGCGTAGCTCGTTGTCGGTGTGCCAGCGCAGGCTGAAGGCCGGCGTATTGGTGCGGCCGACGATGACGGCGCCCGCGCGCTTCCAGTTCGCCACCGGCGGGCTGTCGCTCTTCGCGACGAGATCCTTGAATGCCGGTACGCCGTTGGGTGTGGTCACGCCTTCCTGGTCGACGTTCTCCTTGATCGTCACCGGCACGCCGTGCAGCG
>QHSB01000463.1 GCA_003220335.1 Candidatus Rokuibacteriota bacterium | reverse complement strand
GTGCGGGGCGAACTCGGCCCAGTGCCCATCGGCGTCGATGATCGGGTGGTTCAAGCGCGCGCGAAGCTTCCGCGCTTCGGTCTGACCATTGGTCAGCATGGCCGCTCCTCCGTCGCAAGGCATTGACCGGTGGAGGTGGATGATACCGAACTTTTGGTTGACATGGTTCGATCCGGCGCCGTAGCATCTCGCGGTCGATCGCCTCGCTCCCTCTCTGCTGGAGGTGTGATTCCCGTGGGATCCGAACGCGCTCCACCACCCGGGCGCTCCGTCGCGCCCTCTTGCGGCAGTGTCCTGCTTCGTACCTTTCAGAGCCAGAAACGGAGTGCAAAGCATGTCGCATGATGATGATCTCAAAGGCGAGACCTGGCTGAGTGACGCGCAGCTGGCGAAGTGCACCCGAGCCGATCTCGACCCATCCCCGCTACCCATTCCCACTCAGCTCGTGTCGAACGGCGAGTGGATGCCCATGCCGCAAACGCAGGAACAGCAGCGCGTCGAGGCGCGCACGAACGAGCTCGCCGACCGTGCCGCCCAGAAGCTCGGCATGAGCCGCCGGAAGTTCATGGCGACGACCGGAGGCATGGCCGCGACGTTCCTGGCGATGAACGACGTCTTCGGGCGCTTCTTCAACGTCAGCCGCGAATCGCTGTTCGAGTCCGAGGCGTTCGCGGCGGACGGTCTACCCGCGGACACGTTCATCTTCGACGACCAGCTCCACATGATCCGTCAGAGCAACACGACGACCAATCGGGCGCTGCGGGCGCTCGCGCAGGGATACCCGGGGGCGGCCGAGTTCGCCTCGAATCCGTTCAACCCGCCGCTGAATTCGGGCCTATCCCACCCCGTGCTCGACGAGCTCGCATTACACGGCGATTTCGACGCCTCGGGAGGTCTGTGGAGAAACTGGAATCCCGCGCTGAAGGGCGACCCGATGGGACCGGATATCTTCCACTTCCTGTCCTTCATCAAGTCGCTGTACCTCGACAGCCACATGACCGTCGGGATGCTGAGCAACATCTCGGGATTTCTCCCCGTGTTCGTGACGGGCGTACCAGAGCCGAAAAACGTGAACGATGCCCGGAGCATCGAAGTCCTGACCGCCGATCAAACGGTCGGGGTGAGAGACTTCGTCAACAAGCTGGCAGGCTCTCAGCGTCTCTACGCTCACGGCCTGCTCTATCCCGGCACGGCGAACCTGTTCGAGATCCAGCGACAGATCGACCACAACAAGCCGGACTCGTGGAAAGGCTACTGCGTGTCCCTGGCCGCCAAACAGCTCACGGATCCGGCCGGCGCTCCCATGAAGCAGTGGCGGCTGGATGACGAGCACGTCGTTTACCCGACGTTCGACCTCATCCGGAAGTACCAGACCATTCTGCGGAACGAGCGACCTGCGTTCGGCAACATCTGTGTGCACAAGGGCTTCGCGCCCACGCTGGACGACTCGCCGCAGAACGGGAACCCCGAAGACCTGCCGAAGGCCGCACGCGACTGGCCGAGCTTCAACTTCATCATCTACCACTCGTGCATCGCCCCGGTGTTGTTCTACAACCCCGAGCCCCTCAGCAACCTGCTGAGCGCGCGCCCGGCCCTGCGCGAGGGCGTACCCGATATCCGCTGGACGACGCGGTTCGCCCAGCTCTCACGCAACCTCAACAACGTCTATGCCGAAATCGGCTCGACGTTCGCGTCGACGGTGATCACCTTCCCCACCGTGTGCGCTCACATCCTCGGCCAGCTCCTGCAGAACATGGGCTCGCACCGGGTCGCCTTCGGCTCCGATTCGCTGTGGTATGGCTCGCCACAGTGGCAGTACGAGGCCTTCTGGCGGTTCCAGATCCCCGAAGCGCTGCAGCACAGGTGGGGCTACCCAGAGATCACGGAGGCCGACAGGCGAAACATCCTCGGACTGAACTCCGCGCGGCTGTACCATGTCTCTTCGACGAACCTCACGAAGTTCGGACCGATACCGGCCGACTTCGAAAGCAGGATCCCCGCCAGCCTGAAGACGCTGCTCGAATTCCCCGGCTTCGCCTCGGACAACCTCTCCAAGATGAAGCAACGGTATCTCGCCGAGGGGCCAGCTCCCGACCACTCGCGGTTGGGCTGGATTCGCACTCGCGTCTAGTCCAGCCAGCGGGCGCGGCCTTCCGTCGGGGAGGCCGCGCCTCCCCTCAGCCTTTCGCGTTCATCACGCCCACGTTCGACCTGGCGCGCCGGCAGGCGAAGGCGGCCGAGGCCGAGATCGTGGCGGGCGGGCACTGCTGGGTCGGCGCCTGGGCGAAGTCACGATCACGACATTGGACCAAAGTCTACTAGCCCACGCTGATCGCACGAACTAGGGTGCTGCTACCGGGGGGGACGCGATATGAAGAACCTAGTGATCGGATTTGTGGCCGCGGCAATGCTGGCCGGCGCCCTGTGCGCGGACGCCGATGTCGTCACCGACGCGAACACGAGGGCCGCCGAGATCGCCGCGAAGCATCCGGCGACGCCGCCTGCCGTGAGAACCATGGCCATCGTCCAGGTCTCGGTCTTCGAGGCGGTGAGCGCGATCACGGGGCGCTATCCTGCATTTCGCGCGAAGGTCACGGCTCCGCCAGGCGCCTCGGTGGAGGCGGCGGTCGCGTCCGCGACGCGGACGGCGCTCCTGAAGCTCATGCCGGCTCAGCAGGCGGCGATCGACGCCGACTACCAGGCCGCGCTGAAGCCGCTGGCCGACGGACGCGCCAAGAGCGATGGCATCGCAGTCGGCGAGCAGGCGGCGGCGGCGATCCTTGCCTCGTGCGCCGACGACGGGTCGGTCGCGCCCAACACGTATCAACCTCATACGACCGCCGGCGTCTACGTGCCCACGATGTTCCCGGCCGTGCCTCACTGGGGCAAGCGCAAGCCGTGGGTGATGGCCAGCGCCGACCAGTTCCGCCCGGGTCCTCCGCCCAGCTTGACCAGTGAGACCTGGAAGCGCGACTACGCCGAGATCAAGGCGCTCGGCGGGAAGAACAGCACCCAGCGCACGGCGGAGCAGACCGCGATCGCGCAATTCTGGGAAGCGACGGCGCCGGTCGTCTACTGGCCGGTGGTGCGCTCGGTCGCGAACGCACCGGGGCGCGACGTGGCCGACAACGCGCGCTTGCTGGCGGTGGCGGCCATGGCCATGGACGATGGGCTGATCGCCGTGTTCGACGCCAAGTACGCCTACAACTTCTGGCGTCCGGTCACGGCCATTCGTAACGCCGACGGCGACGCGCGCGATCCGGGCTGGACGCCGTTCATCGACACGCCTATGCATCCCGAGTATCCCTGCGCGCATTGCATCGTGTCCGCTTCGCTCGGCGCCGTGCTGTCCGCCGAGCTCGGCACCGGCCCGGTGCCGAAGCTCAGCTCCACCAGCTACACCGCCGGAGGCGCGGTCCGCACGTGGGGCAGCGTCGGCGACTTCGTGCAGGAAGTCGCCGTCGCGCGCATCTACGACGGGGTGCACTACCGCAACTCGTCCGAGGTCGGCACCGCGATGGGCAAGGCGGTCGGCGAGCTGGCGGTGAAGAGGTTGCCCAAGGCGACTCGCTGAGGCTGTGACCACAACCGAACTCCACGACCTGTCGATCGCCGGGCTCTCCGGCCTCATCGCCGCGCGCAAGCTCTCCCCCGTGGAGCTCGTCGAGACGCTGATCCGGCGCGTCGAAGACCACGACGCGCAGACGCGCGCATTCATCACGCCCACGTTCGACCTGGCACGCCGGCAGGCGAAGGCGGCCGAGACCGAGATCGCGGCGGGCACGCACCGAGGCGCGTTGCACGGGATCCCGTTCGCGCTCAAGGACATCTACGACACCCGCGGCATCCTCACGTCGGGCCATTCGCGCGTCTTCGCGAACCGGATTCCCGCCGAGGACGCCACGGCGACGACGAAACTCTACGAGGCGGGGGCGGTGCTGCTCGGCAAGCTCGCCACCCACGAGATGGCGCACGCGGGCCCGTCGTTCGATCTGCCGTGGCCGCCCGCGCGCAACCCGTGGAACCTCGCGCACTTCACGGGAGGCTCCTCATCGGGCTCGGGCGCCGCCGTCGCGGCCGGCATGGTCCCGGTGGCGCTCGGCTCGGACACCGGCGGATCGATCCGCGGTCCGGCATCGCTCTGCGGCGTCGTCGGGCTGATGCCGACGTTCGGTCTGGTGAGCCGCGCGGGCGTCATCAGCAACTCGTACACGTTCGACCACTGCGGGCCGCTGGCGCGGACCGTCGAGGACTGCGCGCTGGTGCTGCAGGCGCTGGCCGGCTACGACGCGAAGGACGCGGGAAGTCTGCGGCGGCCGAGCGCGTCGTATCGCGAGGCGCTCGGCGACGATCTGCGGGGCGTGAAGATCGGTGTCCTGCGACATCACTGGGAGCAGGACCTGCCGGCGTCCGACGACGTGCGCCGCGCGATGGACGAGGCGCTCGACGTCCTGCGCCGGCTGGGCGCCGAGCTCGAGGAATGCCGCGTGCGGCCGCTCGCCGCCTACTTCGACGTCAAGATCATCATCGCGGAGAGCGAGATCTTCAGCCTCCACCAGGCGAATCTCACCACCCGCGCCAAGGACTTCGGCGCGGACTTCCGCTCGCGCGTGCTGCCCTCGGTGCTGTTCACCGCCAACGACTACGTGCAGGCCACGCGCGAGCATGGCCGGATGATGCTGGAGATGGAGCCGCTCTACGCGAAGTTCGACGCCTTCGTCACCGCCGGCATGGGCGAGGCTCCGCGGATCGCCGATTACCGCAGCATCTCGTTCTGGCAGAAGCCGAGCCTGTTGACGGCGTGGAACGTCACCGGCCAGCCGGTGCTCGCGCTGCCCAACGGCTTCGGGAAGAATGGTCTGCCGCTCGGCATGCAGATCGTCGGCCGTCCGTTCGGCGAGACGACGATCCTGCGCGTCGGTCACGCCTACGAGCGCGCCACCGAGTGGCACACGCGGCATCCGCAGCTCGTGCGCGGCGCGACGGCGCCGGAGGTCGTCCCTCCGCCCGTGCTGTCGGGCGGCGCCGATCAGGTCGACGCGGAGACGCGTGACCTGTGCGTGAAGAGCGCCCGGCGCGCGGGGATCGCCCTCGACGACCTGATGCTGGCGCAGCTGCTGGAGGGCGCGCCGTACGCGCTGGGCATGGTGCAGCGCGTGGCCGCTTATCGCTCGACGCGCTGAACGGAGCCGGCGACCAGCCGGGTGTTGACAGACGCCCGACGTGGCGCTACAGGTCTAGCGCGTGTCTTGTTCCCACCGTGCCGTGTGGCACCCCTCGCCATAGGAGACGATCCGTGAAGATCCGACCGAATCGCGTGAAGCAGACGCTCGCCGCCGGCAAGGTCGCGACCATTCTGGCCGGTACCAACGACCCGGACCTCATCGATCAGCTCGGCCCGCTCGGGGCCGATGGCATCTGGCTGGAGGGCGAGCACGGCGGCGTCGACTACGCCGATCTCGGCAACCTGACGCGGGCCTGCGACCTCTGGGGCGTGACCTCGGTCGTGCGGGTGATGGACAACGACTACGCCACGATCTACCGCACCCTCGATCGTGGCGCGCAGGCCATCGTGGTGCCGCACGTCAACACGCGCGCCGAGGCCGAGGCGGTCGTCGAGGCCGGCAAGTTCGCGCCGCTCGGCAAGCGCGGCATGTTCACCAGCCGCCAGGGCTTCGGCGTCGACGACTACTTCAAGACCGCCAACGACCAGAGCATGCTGATGGTCTTGATCGAGGACATCGCCGCCGTCCACCGGCTCGACGAGATCATCAAGGTCGACCACATCGACGTCTTCTTCGTGGCGCCGAGCGACCTCGCGACCTCGATGGGCCACATCGGCAACGTGGCGCATCCGGAGGTGCAGAAGACCATCGACGCGGCGTTGACGAAGATCGTGCAGGCCGGCCGCGTGGCCGGCACGCTGGTCAACGCGAGCAACGTCGAGCGCTACACGAAGATGGGCGTGCGCGTGGCGATGGCGCCCTTCTTCCCGTTCATCCAGGCCGGCGCGAAAGACCTGATGGAGCGCGCGGCCGCGGGCGCCAAGGGCTGACCGCATGCCCACGGTGGAGACCGCGCTCGGGCCGGTGGCCACGGCCGAGCTCGGCCCGACGCTCATGCACGAGCACATCGTCACGCGCTCGCCCGGCGTGCAGGAGAACTGGCCGCACCTCTGGGACCGCGCCGCCATCCTGGCGATTGCCGAACGGAAGCTGGCCGACCTCCACCGCCGCGGCATCCGCGCGCTCGTCGACCTGACCACCGTCGATCTCGGCCGTGACATCGGCCTGATCGTCGACGTGGCCCGGCGCTCGCGCGTGCACGTGATCGTCGCCACCGGGGTCTGGTGGATGCCGCAGCGCTACTTCAGCGCCCACGGCGTCGACGCGGTGGCCGCGCTGTTCATCCGCGACATCACCCAGGGCATCGGCGCCAGCGGTGTCAAGGCCGCCATCATCAAGTGCGCCACCGACACCGCCGGCGTCACGCCGGTGATCGAGAACATCCTGCGCGCGTCCGCCCGGGCCCAGAAGGCCACCGGCGTGCCGATCTCCACCCACACCTGGGCGGCCGGCCGATCCGGCGAGGCGCAGCAGGCGATCTTCGCGCAGGAGGGCGTCGACCTCGGTCGCGTCATCATCGGCCACAGCGGCGATAGCGAGGACCTGAACTATCTGCGCGGCCTGATGGAGCGGGGAAGCACGATCGGGATGGACCGCTTCGGCCTCGAGCACTTCCTGCCGACGGCCAAGCGGGTCGAGGTGCTCGCGCGGTTGTGCGCCGAAGGCTACGCCGGCAAGATGGTCCTCTCGCACGACGCCAACTGCTGGACCGACATGCTCTCCGAGGACGACA
>QHSB01000462.1 GCA_003220335.1 Candidatus Rokuibacteriota bacterium | reverse complement strand
CCCCGGCGAGCACCAGGATCACCAACGAGGACGCGAGGAAGATCTTCGAGGCAAGGCGCATGAAAAGAGAGCGTCTCTCCGTCTGTACGACGTCAATCAGGGTGCCATTGATGCGCGGTCCGGATCAAGTACGACCTGGGGTGCCCGGCGCCGGCTCCTGCCACACGGTTGCGGCCGCGCGTCTGGCGCAGCAGGAGGCTCAGGAGGGGCAGGCCCGCCCAACGCGCATGGCTCATGATGGCACACTCCCGCGCCCGCGATTGCAAAGCCCTGATGCGTGGACTACGATTGCGCCGCCATGGAATTCGGCTTCTCGCTGCCCGGTCGTGGTCCGCTGGCCGGCGCCGAAACGATCCTCAAGCTCGCGACGAAAGCCGAGTCGCTGCGCTTCTCGTCGCTGTTCGTCACCGATCACGTCGTGCTTCCCGCGTCGATGGCGCGCTCGACGTATCCGTACTCGACGACGGGCCAGCTGCCGGGCGGCGCCGCCCAGGACTACCTGGAGCCGCTGGTGACGATGGGCTGGCTGGCGCGGGTGACCAGCCGGATCCGGCTCGGCACCAGCGTGCTCGTCGTTCCGTACCGCAACCCCCTGCTCGTCGCCAAGATGCTGGCGACGATCGACCGGCTCTCGGGCGGCCGCGTCATCCTCGGGGCGGGCGTCGGCTGGCTACGCGAGGAATTCGAGGCGCTGGGGGCGCCGCCCTTCGAGGCGCGCGGGGCCGTGACCGACGAGTACCTGCGCCTCATGCGCGCGGCGTGGACGACCGATCCCGTGACCTTCGAGGGCCGCTACTACAGCGTGCGCGCCGTGCACGCGCTGCCGAAGCCCGCGCAGCGCCGCGGCGTCCCGATCTGGATCGGCGGCCACACCGACGCGGCCGTGCGGCGCGCCGCCACGCTCGGCGACGCCTGGCATCCCATCGCGCTGCGCCCCCCGGGACTCTTGTTCCCCGACGAGTACGCCAAGCGCGCGAAGGAGCTGGGCGCGTGGGCCCAGCAAGCGGGGCGCGATCCGAAGTCGATCGAGCTGACCGTGCGCGTGCCGATGGAGGTGCGCCCGAAGAACGCGAAGCCGCCCGCCGGCGAGCGGCCGCTCTTCCAGGGAACGGCCGCCGAGGTCGTCGCCGACATCCGCGCCTACCAGGCGGCCGGCGTCACGCACTTCGTGTTCGATCCGACGGTGCCGGAGCTGAAAGCGGCGCTGACGAACATGGACCGCTTCGCCCACGACGTCAGAGGCAGCGTCGAGAAACCCGGACGGAGTCACCCCGCATCTCGTACAGGCCGGCGCCCTGTGCGCGCACGATGATCACCCACGACGAGGCCGTCCGGCTCATCGAGGGGCCGCCCGCGGGGCTCGGCGAGCTCCTGGCGCGCGCGGCGGAGGCCCGCGACCGCCACGGCCGCGTGGTGACCTTCTCGGCGAAGGTCTTCGTGCCGCTCACCACGCTGTGCCGCGACGACTGCGGCTATTGCACGTTCCGCCGCGATCCCGGCCAACCGGGCGCCCACACCATGAGCCCGGAAGAAGTCGTGGCCCTGTGTCGGGCGGGCGCCCGCCTCGGCGCGAAGGAAGCGCTCTTCTCGCTGGGCGACCGGCCGGAGGCGCGCTTCGCCGAGCACCGCGAGTTCTTGAAGGCGCGCGGCCACCGCACGACGCTGTCGTATCTGCGCGCGGTGTGCGCGGCGACCCTCGCCGAGTCCGCGCTGCTGCCCCACGTCAATCCCGGCCTCATGGCCGAGCGCGACCTCGCCGCCCTGCGCGAGGTCAGCGTCAGCATGGGACTGATGCTCGAGACGACGTCGGAGCGGCTGCTGGCGCCCGGCGGTGCGCATCGTGACGCGCCCGACAAGGTGCCGCGCCGGCGCCTGAGGACGATCGAGCTCGCGGGCAAGCTCGCGATCCCCTTCACCACGGGCATCCTGATCGGCATCGGCGAGACGCCGCGCGAGCGCGCCGACGCGCTCGTCGCCATCCGCGATCTGCACGAGCGCTACGGCCACGTGCAGGAAGTGATCGTGCAGAACTTCCGCGCCAAGCCGTTCATCCCGATGAAGGACGCGCCGGAGCCGACGCTCGAGGAGCTGCTCCGCGCCCTCGCCGTGGCGCGGCTGGTGCTTCCGCCCGACGTCGCGCTGCAGGCGCCGCCGAACCTGAGCCCGCGCGTGTATCCACGCCTGCTGGCGGCGGGTCTCAACGACTGGGGCGGCGTCTCACCGCTCACGCCCGACCACATCAACCCCGAGAAGCCCTGGCCGGGGCTCGCCGAGCTGCGGCGCGCCACCGAGGCCACGGGCTTCGTCTTCCGCGAGCGCCTCGCCGTCTATCCGGCGTTCGCCACGCGACCGGAGTTCGTCGACGAGACGCTCCGCGCGCGCGTGGCCGCGCTGATCGACGCCGACGGGCTCGTCAGGGAACCGCATGAATACTGGCGACGCTGGTAGCCCCGGCGCGGCGCTCGATCGCGCCTCGCGCGACGTCCGCCGCATCCTCGACGGCGCGCTCGCGGGCGGTGAGGTCTCCGTCGCCGACGGACACCTGCTCGCGCGCGCCGCCGGCCGCGACCTTCTCGCGCTCGGCGTCACCGCCGACGAGCTGCGCCGCCGCCAGGTCGGCGACACGGTCACGTTCGTGGTGAACCGCAACGTCAACTTCACGAACGTCTGCATCAAGCACTGCACCTTCTGCGCGTTCAGCCGCGATCACCGGGAAGAGGAGGGTTACCTCCTGCCGGTCGAGGAGATCGTGCGGCGCGCGCGCGAGGCGGCCGAGCTGGGCGCCAGCGAGGTGTGCATCCAGGCCGGGCTGCCGCCGAAGCTCGACGGCCGCTTCTACATCGACCTCACGCGCGCGATCCACACCGCGCTGCCCGCGCTGCACATCCACGCGTTCTCGCCGGAAGAAGTCCTCTACGGCAGTGTGAGATCAGGACTTCCAATCAAGGAGTATCTGGCCGAGTTGAAGGAAGCCGGACTGGGAACACTACCGGGAACTTCGGCCGAAATACTCGACCAGGAGATCCGCGACACCATCGCGCGGGGCCGGATCACCGTCGACCAGTGGGTGGAGGTGATCACCACCGCCCACGCGCTGGGGATCCGCACGACCTCCACCATCATGTACGGCCACGTCGAGACGCCGGAACACTGGGTGGCGCACCTGGCGCTGCTGCGCGCCATCCAGAAGGACACCGGCGGCTTCACGGAGTTCGTGCCGCTCTCGCTCATCCATTCCGAGGCGCCGATGTATGCCAAGGGGCTCGTGCCGGGCGTGCGTCCGGGCGCCACCGGGGCCGAGGTCGTGCGCATGCACGCGCTGGCGCGCGTGATGCTCGGCGCCGTCATCCCCAACGTCCAGGCGTCGTGGGTCAAGGAGGGACCGAAGCTCGCGCAGCTCCTGCTCGACGCGGGCGCCAACGACATGGGCGGCACGCTCATCAACGAATCGATCTCGACCTCCGCCGGCGCCGGCTACGGCCAGCTCGTCGGTCCGGGCGAGATCGTGCGGCTCATCCGTGACGCCGGGCGAGCGCCCGCGCAGCGCGACACGCTCTATCGCATCGTGAAGCGATACGCGGATGGTGAGACGGTCGACTCACCGCTCGACACGGTCGAGGACGCGGAGGCGCGCTTCGGCTCGTACCGCCGTCTGATCGCGTCGGGTGAGTTCCGCTTCCGCGACCGGTAGCCGTGTGCGGCCGGCTGTGATACTAATTCTCTCCACATTCCACTCCATCGAGGAGGACTTCCTGTGGCGAAGATGATGAGCAAGTCCGCAGTCATGGCGCACCTCGCTGGCAAGACCAACCTCTCGAAGCGACAGATCGTCGAGATCTTCGACGAGACTCTGGCGCTGGCCTGCAAGGAAGCAAAGAACGGTTTCGTCCTTCCGGGCTTCGGGAAACTGGTGCTGGCGAACCGCAAGGCGCGGATGGGCCGCAATCCGCAGACGGGCGAGCCGATCAAGATCCCGGCCAAGCGCGTGTGCAAGTTCCGGCTCGCCAAGAGCGTGAAGGACGCGGTGCTTGGCAAGAAGTAGGTCCCGTCGTCCGGCACCCGACCTCCACGCGTCTTCTCCAGAGACCGGGCGCCCGTCGGCGCCTTCCGTCGCCTCGGCGACGCTCCCGCGGGTCTGGCAGGGCATCGGTTACCGGCCCCTGCCCGACGCCGCGGCGGCCCGCGCGCTGTTCGACTTCGCCGCCGTGCCCTGGCCCGTGGCGCCGCCCGCGCTGGCCTGGGGCGCGTACGCGGCGGGCGCGCGCGGCGAGCGGCTCGTCGGCGCGCTCGCCGGCGAGCAGCACCGGGGTGATCTCCTGCTGCACGGGCCCGTCGTGAGCAGCGACGACGGGCCCGACGATCCCCTCGAGATCGCCGCGCAGCTCGTCGCGGCGACCCTCGACCATGCGGCGGCCCTCGACGTCACCACCGTTTTCGCGCGGCCGCAGGGGCTCGACCGCGTGTGGGTGCGCTTCGGCTTCATCCCGGTGCCGGAGGGGACGCTGCCCGCGCCGCTCACCGGCCGGGCCGGTGTCGGGCTCTACGCCTGGCGCGGCGGCAGCGCGCTCTGGACGCTGCGCGAAGCCGCAGTTCATTCATAGTGGGGGCCCCGAGATGGCCCCCACACCCCCAGCGCTCGGAAGCGGCCCGGCGGAGCCGTGCCGCTCCTCGGTCTCGCGCCTTGTGCTCGGGGGCGCCGATATGGCCCCCACACCCCCAGCGCTCGGAAGCGCCCCGGCGAAGCCGGGGCGCTCCTCGGTCTCGCGCTTCCTGCGTGGGGGCCCCGAGATGGCCCCCACTGACTAGGCCATGCGCGTTGTCGCCCTTGCGGGCGGTACCGGCGCCGCCAAGCTCCTCCGCGGCCTCGCGGCGTCGCTCGATCCGTCCGCGCTGAGCATCGTCGTCAACACCGGTGACGACGCCGAGGTCTGGGGCCTGCACGTCTCGCCCGATCTCGACTCCGTCATGTACGCGCTCGCCGGCGTGCTCGACGCCGGGCGCGGCTGGGGCCGCGCCGACGAGACCTTCCGCTGTCTCTCCGCGATGGCCGCCTACGGGGCGCCGACGTGGTTCGGTCTCGGCGATCGCGATCTCGCCACGCACCTCGTGCGCACGCACGCGCTGCGCGCCGGACAGTCGCTCTCGGCGGTCACCGCCGACCTGGCGCGGGCGCTCGGCGTGGCGCCGAGGCTCCTACCGATGAGCGACGAGGCCGTGCGCACGACGATCCGCACGCCGGACGGGCGGCTCGGCTTCCAGGAATACTTCGTGCGCGACAAGTGCCAGGTGGACGTCCTCGGCGTCGACTACGACGGCGCCGCGGGCGCGCGGCCGGCACCCGGCGTGCTCGAGGCGATCCGCGACGCCCACCTCGTCGTCGTCTGTCCGTCGAACCCGGTGACCTCCGTGGGCCCGATCCTCGCCGTGCCCGGCGTCGCCGACGCGCTGACCGCCACGCGCGCGACCGTGGTCGGGGTCAGTCCGATCGTGGGCGGCGCCGCGGTCAGCGGCCCCGCGGGCGCCCTGCTCCGCGCGCGCGGGCTGCCCGTGTCGCCGATCGGCGTCGCGCGCGCGTACGCGCCCTGGCTTCGCGTGCTGCTCGTCGCGCGCGAGGACGCCGCCTGCGCGCCGGAGCTGGCCGCCTTCGGCGTCACGGCCGTCGCCACCGACGTGATGATGCCGGACCGGGAGCGCGAGACCGCCCTCGCCCGTGTCGTGTTAGAACAAGCGTGATGAAGGCAGAGCGCATGATCGTCGCCGCCGTCCCCGTCAAGGATTTCGTCAACGCCAAGCAGCGGCTGATGCCCGCCCTGGGCGCCGCCGAGCGCGCGGCTCTGGCCGCGGCGATGCTCGAGGACGTGCTGGCCGCGCTGGCGGCAGCGCGTCTCGACTGCGTGTGGGTCGTCACGCGGGAGCCGGCGGTGGTCGCGCTGGCCCGTGCGCGCGGCGCCTGCCCCCTGGCCGAGGACGCCAACCGTGGCCACACGGCGGCGGTGGCGCGCGCGCAGACGGAGGCGACGCGCCTCGGCGCGCGCGTGTTCCTCACCATCCCCGGCGACGTGCCGTGCGTGACGGCGGACGAGATCCGCCGGCTCGCGGAGGCCGCGGCGGCGGGAGCGCCGGCGTTCGTACCGTCGCGCTCGGGGCTCGGCACCAACGGCGCCGCGCTGGCGCCGCCCGACGCGATGCCGCTCACCTTCGGCGAGCCCTCGTTCGACAACCATCTCGCCGCCGCGCGCGCGCGCGGGCTCGAGCCGCGCGTGCTGCCGCTGCCTGGGCTCGGCCTCGACGTCGACGCGCCGGAGGATCTCGCGGCGCTCCTCGACATGCCGGGCGCCACCGTCAGCGCCCGCCTCGTCGCCTCGTGGCGGGCCGGCGGACGGCTGCAGCCGGCCGGCATCCCGCGGGCGTCCTGAGCGTGCGCTACGAGGTCATCGGCGTCGCGGGCATCGGCGAGGTGCGGCCCGGGGACGACGTCGCCGCGCTCGTGATCGCCGCCGCTGCGCGCCAGTCCACGCCGCTGCAGCGCGGCGACCTCGCCGTCATCAGCCAGAAGATCGTCTCCAAGGCCGAGGGCCGGCTGCTCCGGCTGGCCGACGTGACGCCGTCGTCGGTCGCCCTCGCGATGGCCGCCGGCCTCGGCCGCGATCCGCGCCTGGTCGAGGTGATCCTGCGCGAGTCGCGGCGCGTGGTGCGCATGGATCGCGGCGTGCTGGTGACGGAGACGCACCACGGCTGGGTGTGCGCGAACGCCGGCGTCGACCAGTCCAACGTCGACGCCGACACCGTCGCGCTGCTGCCCGAGGACCCGGACGGCTCGGCGCGGGCGCTGCGCGAGCGCTTTTCCGTCGCGGCCGGCGGGGATGTCGCCGTCATCGTCGCCGACACCTTCGGCCGGCCGTGGCGCGAGGGCCTCACGAACATCGCCATCGGCGTGGCCGGCTTCGCGCCGCTCAAGAGCTATCTCGGCGAGCGCGATCCGGCGGGCCGGCCGTTGCAGGCGACGATCCTGGCCCTGGCCGACGAGCTGGCCTCGGCCGCCGAGCCGGTGATGGGCAAGCTCGATCGCGTGCCCGCCGCCATCGTGCGCGGCCTTCCCCTGCCGCCCGACGACGGCAGCGGCAGCAAGGCCCTGCTGCGCGACCCCGCCCGGGATCTGTTCAGGTAAGGGAGACCGCTCCCATGAACATCGCGATCCTCGGCGGCACCGGCAAGGAGGGCGCGGGCCTCGCCACACGCTGGGCGCTTGCCGGCCACTCGATCATCATCGGCTCGCGCGACGCCGCGCGCGCCCACGACAAGGCCGTCGAGCTCCGCGAGCGCACGCACAAGCTCACGATCGTCGGCCACGACAACGCGGAGGCGGCCGCCCTCGGCGACGTGGTCGTGGTCGCGCTGCCGCACACGGGGCTGTCCGCGACGCTGCCGCCCACACGGCAGGCGTGCCGGGGCAAGATCGTCATCAGCACGGTGGTGCCGCTCACCTTCGGCGGACCGCGCCTGTTCACGCCGCCGCCGGCGGGCTCGGCGGCGGAGGAGGTGCAGGCGCTGCTGCCCGAGTCCAAGGTGGTGGCCGCCTTCCACCACATCGCGGCGCACGAGCTGGCCGAGGCCGAGCATCCCATCGAGTGCGACCTGCTCATGTGCGGCGCCGACGCCGACGCCAAGGCCGTGGTGACCGAGCTCGGCCGCTCGATGGGCCTGCGCTCGATCGACGTCGGCCCGCTCACGAACGCCGGTCCCGTCGAGGGCATCACCGCGCTGCTCGCCACCATCAACCGCCGCTACAAGCTCAAGAACTCCGGCATCCAGATCACGGGCCTGCCGGACTAAATTAGTCGCGAAGGAGAGGCGCGCCATGGCCGAGACCTCTGTCGTCGTCGATCACAAGCGCCTCACCGTCTTCATCGCGGACGCGCTCGGCGCCATGAAGATGCCGCGCGAGCGCGCGGCGGTGACCGCCGAGCTCATGGTGCGCACCGACCTGCGCGGCGTCGACTCGCACGGCATCGACATGCTGCCGCGCTACCACGAGCTGTGGCAGGAGGGCTTCGTGGTGATGGACACCGACGCGGTGCTGGAGAAGGACAGCATGGCCACCGGCCTCTACGACGGGGCCAAGGGCCTCGGCCACTGGGTCTCGTCGCTCGCGATGAAGCTCGCCCTCGACAAGGCGCGGACGTACGGCATCGGCATCGTCACCGTGCGCAACTCCGGCCACTTCGGCGCCGCCGCCAACTACTCGATGATGGCGCTCGAGCACGACATGATCGGCGTGGCCACCACGAACTCGGCCTTCATCGCGATGGTGCCGACGTTCGGCCGCGCGCCGAAGCTCTCGACGAACCCGATCTCGTTCGCGGCGCCCGCCGGCCGCCACGCGCCGTTCGTGCTCGACATGGCGACGACCACGGTGGCCTTCGGCAAGCTGCGCATCGCCAGCCGCTGGGGCAAGCCGATCCCGTCCGGCTGGGCGCTCGACGACGAGGGCGAGCCGACGACCGATCCCGACGTGGCCATGAAGCATCGCCTGCAGACGCCGGTCGGCGGCACGCGCGAGCTCGGCAGCCACAAGGGCTACGGGCTCGCGGTCATGGTGGACATCCTCTCCGGCATCCTGCCCGGCGCCGTCTACGGCGACCTCTTTCAGCGCACCGACCGCGCCGAGCGCAGGCTGCAGGACACCGGTCACTGCTTCATCGCCATCGACCCCGCGCGCTTTCGGCCCATCGCCGACTTCAAGCGGGACATGGACGACTTCTTCGACTCGCTCAAGGCGACGCCGCCCGTCGAGGGGCAGGCGCGCGTCTACGTCGCGGGGGAGCCGGAGGCCGAGTGCGAGGCGCGGCGGCGGCGCGAGGGCATCCCGCTCTCGCCGGGACTGATCGCGCGCGTGGGCGAGCTCGCGCGGACGCTGGGCCTGCGCCCGCTCGTCTGACTCACGCGCGCGACACCGCGAGCCCGAGATAGATGATGGCCAGCGCCAGGAGCAGCACCACGCGGTCGAGCCGGCCGACGGCCCTCAGGGGCGCGGCGGTGTCGCCGCCTCCGCGCAGCGCCGCGTCGAGAATCGGCACCTGGGCGAAGTCGCGCTGCGCAGCGAGCGCGACGGCGACGATGACGAGCCCGAGCTTGGCCGCGAGCAGCAGACCGGCGCCCGTCTGCATGACGCGCTCGAGCGAGCCGAGCTGGGTGACGTTGTAGAAGCCGGAGAGGACGACGAGCGCCACGGCCGTCCAGGTCGCGGGACGCGCGCGCCGCGCCGCCTCCGCGAACGGCCGCGGGTCGCCGCGGCGCGCCGCCGGCATCAGCACGTGGGTCTGGTACACGAGTCCGCCGATCCACACGACGGCGCCGACGAGGTGAACCCAGAGAACGAGCAGCCTCACGCTCACCGCGCCGGCCCGATCAGCGTGGCCAGCGCGCGCGCGACGTCGGCGAAGTCGGCGAAGATGTGGTCCGGCGCGCACGCGGCCAGCTCGTCGTGCGCGTGCTGGCCGGTGGCCACCGCGACGGCCACGGCGCCGCACGCGCGCGCGCAGTCCACGTCGAGCGGGGTGTCGCCGATGATCGTCACGCGCTCGAACGGGAACTCGCGGCCCGCCACCGCTCGCGCGCGCTCGCAGGCGACGGCGGGCAGCCGCCGCCGGTCCATGTCGTCCGAGCCGAAGGCGCCGACGCGGAAGAGCGGCCAGAGGCCGGTGGGCGCGAGCTTCAGCCGCGCGCCCGCCTCGACGTTGCCGGTGAGCAGCCCGACCAGCGCGTCGTCGCGCGCGGCCAGCGCTCTCACGACCTCCGCGATCCCCGGCATCACCTGCACGCGCGAGCCGTCGCCGATGGCCCGCCGCAGCTCCTCCAGGTAGGCGGCGAAGAACGTGTCCAGCCCGCGGGTGATGGCGGCGTCGTCGAGGCCGGCGCCACGCATCAGGTCCCACACGATGCGCGGGTCGGTCTTGCCGCGGAAGTCGTAGGTGTCGACGGCGCCCGCCGTGCTGTAGGTGGCCTGCAGCGCGCGGCCGAAGGCGGCGCGCCCGGCTCCGCGCGCGGTGACCAGCGTGCCGTCGATGTCGAAGAGGAACAGGCGCACGTCAGGGCGCGAGGCGGCGCAAGCGCTCCACCACGGCGGGCAGCGCCTCGAGCACCGCGTCCACCTCCGCGGCCGTCGTCCAGCGGCCGAGCGTGAAGCAGAGCGAGCCCTCCAGCTCGTCGCGGGTGCAGCCGATGGCGCGCAGCACGTGCGACGGCTGGCCGCTGGCCATGTTGCACGCCGAGCCCGACGACGCGGCGACCCCGCGCAGGTCCAGCTCCAGGAGCACGCCGTCGGCCTTCACGTTGCTCACGACGATGCTGGCGTGGTGCGGCAGGCGCGTGGCCCCGCGGGCCCCGGTGAGCCGCGCGCGTGGCACGCGCTCGAGTACGACCTTCAGGAAATGGTCGCGCAGGCCTGACAGGCGCGCGACCTCGGCCGCGCCCTCGGCGCGCGCGAGGTCGGCGGCCACGCCCATACCGACGATCGCAGGCAGGTTCTCCGTCCCCGCCCGATAGCCGCCCTCCTGGCCGCCGCCGACGACGATGGGGCCGAGCTTGACCTCTGCGCGCGTCCAGAGCGCGCCGGCACCGGGCGGGCCGTAGAGGTCGTTGGAGGAGAGCGTGAGGAGGTCGATGGCGAGGTCGTCGACGGCGAGCGGCACGCGCCCGGCCGCGCCGACGGCGTCGACGTGGAATGGCACGCCGCGCGCGCGCGAGATGCGGCCGATCTCGCGCAGCGGCTCCAGCGTGCCGATCTCCCCGTTGGCCGCCATCACCGACACGAGGGCGGTGTCGTCGCGCAGCGCGCGCGCCACCGCGTCGGGATCGACGTGCCCCTCGCCGTCCACCGGCACGTACGCGATCTCCCAGCCGCGCTTGGCGAGGTGGCGGCAGGTGTTGAGCACCGAGATGTGCTCGATGGCCGTGGTCACCAGGTGGCGGCCGGCCGCGCGCGCGGCGAGGCCGCGGATGGCGAGATTGTTGGCCTCGGTCGCGCTCGCCGTGAAGATGACGCCGGCGGCGGTGGCGCCCACCAGCCGCGCGACCTTCGCGCGCGCGCCGTCCAGCGAGGCGCGTGCCTCGAGCCCGAGCGAATGCGGCGCCGCCGGATTGCCGACGCCGCCCTCCAGGAACGGGCGCATCAGGGCGACGACGCGCGGGTCGACGGGCGAGAAGCCGGCGTAGTCGAGGTAGACGCGGGTGACGCCGCCGCCCGGCCTACCGAGTCTTTCGGAGGAGGAAACGGTAGACCGTGCCATCCTTGTCGATCTCCAGGAGCTCGTGGCCCGTCCTGGCCACCCAGCTCGTCATGTCGGCTTCCGAGGCCGGGTCGTCGGACGTCATCTCGAGCACCTGGCCGACCGTCATTTGCTTCATGACGTCGCGGGTTTTGAGCACGGGCATGGGGCAGAACAGTCCCAGGCAGTCGAGTTTGTGGTCAGCGACGATGCGCATATAAGTCGCTGAAAATTCTGACATTGACAGTCAACGCGGGCAACAAGAATAATGCTGTGTCATGCCCTCTGATGGGTCCCCGGAACTGGTCGTCGCGGGCAGGCGTCTGCGCACAAAGCTGGTGATCGCGCTGACCCTGTCCTCGGTGGTTCCCCTGCTCGTCCTGGCCTATCTCGTGCGCTCCTTCGTCCTGCCCTCGCTGGCGGCCAAGGCGTCGCCGGTGTTCGGCGGGGTGCAGATCCTCGTGGCGTCGACGGTGATCGGCATGATCGCCGGCGCTTACATCATCTGGGACGTCGGCCGCACCGTCGCGCGGATCGCCGAGATGCTGGGCAGCGAGCGCGCCATCTCGGGCCTGGGGCGCCGCAAGGACGAGGTCGGCACGCTGATGACGTCCTTCAACCGCATGCTGGAGACGATCGAGCAGCAGGCGGGCGAGATCAACAGCTTCGCCACGCGGCTCGACGCCGCCTACAAGGAGCTCGAGTCGACCAACGCCCGGCTCAAGGAGACCTCGTTCAAGGACGAGGTGACGGGACTCTACAACCGCCGCTTCTTCTCGCTCCGGCTCGAGGAGGAGCTATCACGCTACCGCCGGTTCAACCACCCCGTGTCGGTCGTTCTGCTCGACCTGGACGGCTTCAAGGCCGTCAATGACGATCTCGGACACGCCGTCGGCGACGATACGCTGCGCGACGTGGCCCAGATCCTCATGAAGCACTCGCGCGGGATCAACGTCGTCTCGCGGTACGGCGGCGACGAATTCGCGGTGCTCCTGGTCGAGACGTCGAAGGCGGGCGCCAGATTGTACGCCGACCGTATCCGCGAGGTCGTCGCGAAGTACCCCTTCTCGCACGGCAAAGTCATCACGGCCAGCTTCGGCGTGGCCAGCCTGCCGGACGACGAGGCGACGACGGCGGAGGATCTGTTCCGCGCGGCCGACGAAGCGCTGTACGCCGCCAAACGGGCGGGCAAGAACCAGGTGGCCGCTGCATCGGGGTCGCCAGCCAAGGTCTCATAGCGTGGATTCCGTGGCGCGGGACATCCTGATCGTCGACGACGATCGGCAGGTCCGAGAAGTCCTTCATCAGATCTTCCTGTCGGCGGGGTACGCCTGCCGCCTCGCGGAAGACGGCCGGGCGGGCGTGACCGCCTTCACCGAGCTGCGGCCGGAGCTGGTCGTCACCGACCTCAAGATGCCGGTGATGTCCGGCATCGAGCTGCTCCAGCGGATCCGCGCCGCCGACGGCGACGCCGCCGTCATCGTCCTCACCGGCGCCGCCGACGTGAAGACCGCCATCGAGAGCCTGAAGCTCGGCGCCTACGACTTCATCATGAAGCCGGTGAACGTCGAGGAGCTGCTGATCGCCGCCGACCGCGCGCTGGAGCGCCGGCAGCTGCTCATCGAGCGCCGCGCCTACCAGGCGATGCTCGAGCGCCGGGTCGAGGAGGCCACGCAGCACCTCACGGCCGCCTACCAGGAGCTGGAGGCCACCTACGGCACGACGCTGGAGGCGCTCGGCTCCGCGCTCGACACGCGCGACATCGGCACCGAGTCGCACTCGCGCCGCGTGCACGGCTACGCGCTGGCCACCGCGAAGGAATACGGCGTGCCCCAGGAGCTCGTGCGCGACCTTGCGCACGGCGTGCTGCTGCACGACATCGGCAAGATCGGCATCCCCGACGCGATCTTGCTGAAGCCGGGTCCACTCACACCCGAGGAGTGGAAGGTGATGCGCACGCATCCGGAGATCGGCAAGCGCCTGATCGAGCGCATTCCGTTCCTGCGCGGCGCGATCCCCATCGTGTACAGCCACCACGAGAAGTGGGACGGCAGCGGCTACCCGCGCGGGCTGGGCGGCGCGGACATCCCGCTCGGCGCGCGCATCTTCGCGGTCGTCGATGCCTTCGACGCGATGACGTTCGACCGCCCCTATTCGAAGGCCATCGCCTTCGAGGCGGCCCAGGCCGAGATCAAGCGCTGCGCCGGCACCCACTTCGACCCCGAGGTGGTGGAGGCCTTCCTGCGCGTGCCCGCCCCGCTGCTGGACGAGATCCGCCGCCGCTCCGTCGAGCCCTGACGCCAACGATCCGGCGCGCCCGACCGTCCGACGCCGCCGCGCTCACGCGCATCGCCCACGCCGCCAAGCGCCACTGGCGGTACCCCGAGGAGTGGATCGCGCTCTGGCGCGACGCACTCACGATCACGCCGTGGCTCGTCGAGCGCGCGCCTGTCTACTGCGCGGAGGACGGCGGCGCCGTGGTCGGTTTTTACGCGCTGAGCGGCGGCCCGCCGATGATGGAGCTCGAGCATTGCTGGGTGCTGCCCGCGGTGATCGGCCGTGGCCTGGGCGCGCGGTTGCTCGACCACGCCGCGGCGATCCACAGGACGACGTGATCACCGGGCCCGAGGCCAAGGGCCAGCAGGCCGCGCGCGAAGGCCTCGGCGCGCGCCGCCAGCTCCGCGTAGGTGACGCGCGTATCTTTGAAGACGACGGCCGGCTTGTCCGGAAAGCGTTCGGCGGCCGCGTCGAGCATCTGCCCGAGGGCGAGCGGGACGGGGTTCACTACCGCTCCCGGCCGATCTCCTCGAAGAGGCGGCGCACGCGCGTGAAGGCGCCGGCGAGCTCGCGTTCCGAGAGCCCTTCCTCCAGCGCCGTGCTCAGCCGCGTCCACAGCTTGTCGCTGTGCACGATCGCCGCCTCGCGGTCGCCGGCGTCGGCCACCTCGCGGATGGCGAGCGCGCTCGCCTCCGTCCAGCCCTCGAATGCCTGCACGAGCGCCGCGCGCGTCTCCGACTGCCGGTCGGGCGCGGTGCCGGCCAGCCGCAGGGCGCGCAGCAGCGGGTCGAGGGCTTCCTCGAAGGCGCCGCCCTCGACGCGCCGCAGGCCGAGCTTGTTGTAGCCCCACCAGAGACGGCGGTCGACCTCCTCGCGGCGCTTGGGCGGCAACGCCTCGTCGTGCACGGTCTGGAGCAGGCGCTCCGCGCGCTCGAGCGCGCCCAGCGCCTCCGTCTCGCGCGCGTCCTGCATCGAGCGGATCGCCTGCGCCGTGAGCTGGCCGATCTCGCCCGCGAACGTCCCCGAGAACAGCTCGCGGAACGTCTCGGCGCGGGCGCTCGGCAGGCGCTCATGCTCGAGCGCCTCGCGCAGGAGCCGGCGCGCCGCGTTGAACTCCTGCCGCTGGACGAGCGCCATCACCACCTGCTCGTACGCCGGCCAGAGCAGCGTCTCCGCCGTCGTCGCCAGCTCGCGGAGCGCCGCGTCGCCCGGCGCCGCCGCGCGGCCGCCCTCGAGCCAGGCGAGCGCCTCGCGCAGCGCGCTCACCCGGTTCTCCGAGTCGGGCGCGACGTGCGCCCCCGCCGACGCGATCAGGTCCTGGGCGACGCCGAGGGCGAGCGTGGCGAGCTGGCGCTGATACGTCACGCGATCGGTCTCGGGCGCAGTCGCGATCGCGGCTTCGAGCGCGGCGCGCGCGCCCGCCTGGTCACCGAGCCCCTGCTGCGCCAGCGCCACCACCGACCAGAGCGCGGCCGCCTCCTTGCCGTCGGCGGGCCGCCGCGCCGCCGGCGCGTCGTCGGCGAGGGCGGCGGTGGCGACGGTGACGACGTCGGCGTAACGGTGCTCCTGATAGAGCGTGAAGCAGCGATCCACGATCGAGACGGCCCGGGCGGCGACGGGCTCGAGCGGCGCCGGCTCGACGGGTTGCGGCGGACGCGCACGCGGTACCCGCTTGAACGGCGGCACGGGGCGAGACGGCTCCGTGGACTGCGGCCGGCGCACGTGCGAGTCGTGCGCGCTCGCCGCGTGCCGCGGGCGATTCGAGCGCCAGCGCCGCTCCGCTGCGGCGTCGACCCGGCGCGATGCGGACGCCACCGCCGGCGCCGGCGGCGTCGACCGGCGGACGGGATGCCTGGGCTTCGAGGGCCACAACAGCTCGAGTGTGCCGAGCACGACGAGCCCGAGCGCGCCGAGCGCGACGACGAAGATGAGCGCTTCTTCGGTCAACACCCGGGCGTTACCGGACACCCCTCAGCGATCGAGCGGTAGGCGGCGAGGACCACGGCGAGGTCGCGGCGCCCCTCGGCGCCGTCCGTCTCGCTGGCGCGTCCCGTCGTCATCGAGTCGCCGAAGGCTCGCAGCATCGCCTCGTGGCCCCGCGTGTCGCGCCAGAAGACGCGCAGCCGGAAGCCGTCGGTACCCCGCACGAGCGCCCACCGCCCGCGGTTGTCGACGAAACACGTCGCGCGCGTCCCGGTCACTGAGGACCATTGAAACCGGGGGAGGCCGGGAGCGCCAAGAGAATTGGAGAGGAATGCTATCACGCCGCCCTCGCACTCGGCGAGGAGGGCGACGGCGTCCTCGCCGGCCATGTCCGCGATGGTCTGAGGCGGCCGGAGGGCGAACACCCGGCGGACCTCGCCGCCCCACCACCGCAGCGCGTGCACGTAGTGAATGCCCCCGTCGATGAGGGCGCCGCCGCCCGCGTCCGGCGTGAGCCGCCAGCCCGCGTGGCGCCGCCAGCCCCGCGCGACCAGGTGCACCTCGCGACGCTCGCCGAGCAGCCCCGCGTCGAGAGCGCGGCGCACCCAGCGGAAGGCGGGCATGAACCGGAAATTCTCGGCGGTCATGAGCACGCGGTCGGCGCGGGCCGCCGCCGCGATCATCCGGTCGGCCTCCTCGAGCGTGCGCGCGAGCGGTTTCTCGACCAGCACGTGACGGCCGGCCGCGAGGGCCTCCAGCACGTCGTCGAGATGCCGATCGTGCGGCGTGCAGACGAGCGCGGCGCGGGCGCGGGAGTCGCGCAGCGCCTGCGCGTAGTCGCCGTAGGCGCCGACACCGCCGAACTCGCGCGCGTACCTCCGGGCACGGTCGGCGTCGCGGCTGGCGAAGATCAGCGGCAGGCGCAACCGGCGCGCCGCCGCCGCGTGGCGGCGCGCGATCCACCCGCAGCCGAGGACCACCAGCGCCATGGCTCGCTATTCTATTTGTTATGATGACGAGTGAGCGATCGATCGAACGGAGGCCTGGATGCGTCGAGTGGCGGTGATTGGAGTCGGCGTCACGCAGTTCGGCCGGCACGAGCGCACGTCGGCCGAGCTGTTCGCCGAGGCGGCGGTCGACGCCCTCGCCGACGCCGAGATGCCGGCCGGGCGGGTGCAGGCGCTCTACTACGGCAACGTCGTGGGCGGCGAGACGGAGAAGCAGCTCCACACCGGCCCCCAGGCCGCCTCGGTGCTCGGCATTCCGACCGTGCCCACCACGCGCTTCGAGACGGCGTGCGCCTCGTCGCACGCGGCCTTCCGTCACGCCGTGATGGAAGTCGCCTCCGGCACCTCCGACGTCGTCCTCGTCGGCGGCGCCGAGCGCGTGCTGAACGTGCCGACCGCGGACTCGACGGAGTACTTCGCCTACGCCTCCGACGCCTCCTGGGAGCAGACGCTTGGGCTCACCTTCCCCGGTGTCTTCGCGCTGGTGGCCCGCGCGCACATGCACAAGCACGGCACCACCGAGGCGCAGATGGCAGCGGTGGCCGTGAAGAACCACAAGCACGGTGTGCTGAACCCCAAGGCGCAGTTCCGCAAGGAGATCACGCTCGACATGGTGCTGAAGTCGCCGATGGTCGCCGATCCGCTGAAGCTCTACGACTGCTGTCCGTTCACCGACGGCGGCGCGGCCCTCGTGCTCGTCTCCGAGGAGGTCGCGCGGAAATCCCGCCGGCCGATCTGGGTGCTCGCCTCGGCAGCCGCGTCGGACTCGATGCTCATCGGCGACAAGCGCGACCTCTCGCGCGTGCCGGCCACCGAGCGCGCGGCGGCGACGGCCTACCGGCAGGCGGGCATCGGCCCGCAAGACGTCGACGTCGTCGAGCTGCACGACTGCTTCACCATCGCCGAGATCGTGGCCACCGAAGGGCTCGGCCTCTTCGAGCCGGGCGTCGGCGGCCTCGCCGCCGAAAAGGGCTGGACGAGCCTTGGTGGCAAGATCCCCGTGAACCCGTCGGGCGGGCTGAAGGCCAAGGGCCACCCGATCGGCGCCACGGGCGCGGCGCAGATCTGCGAGGTCGTGACCCAGCTGCGCGGCGAGGCCGGCCCGCGGCAGGTCGAGGGCGCGCGGCGCGGCCTCACTCACACGCTCGGCGGCAACACCGCGACCGTCCTCGTGAGCCTCTTCGGCCGTGACTGAGGACACGCCCACCGTCACGCTCGGCCGTTTCTTCGAGCAGGCGCGCGAGGGCACGCTGACCGGGATCCGCTGCGGCGGCTGCGGTGCGCTGGCGGTGCCGCCGAAGGCGCTGTGTCCCGAGTGCGGCGCGCGCCGCTGGGAGGCGGTGCCGCTCTCCGGCGAGGGCACCATCGACAGCTACACGATCATCCGCGTGGCGCCGCGCGCTCACGCCGACGACGCGCCCTACGCGATCGCGGCCGTGCGGCTGCGCGAGGGCGTGTCGTTGCTCGGCCGGGTCGTCGACGTCCCGCTGAACGCGCTCGCCGTCGGCTTGCCCGTCCGCTTTCGTCCGATCGTCGTCAAGGACCGTTCCGCCGTCGGCTTCGGCCCCGCCTAGTCGCCGTGGCCCCCGATTCCCTCGATCTCGAGGTCGTCGTGCGCCGCCTCGCGGCCGACGCGAAGGCGCAGGTTTTGGCCGATGCCGCCGCGGTCTGGCTACTCGGTCTCGACGGCAGCGAGCTGGAGCTGCACGCGGGGCTCGGCTTCGCGCGCCCCTCCACCGCGCGCACGCTCGCCCATCGTCCCGTCGGTCGCCTCGGCGAGTGGTTGACGACGCGCCGGCCGCCCTCGCTCACCGCCGTGCCCGCCGCGGCGGCCGCCGGCCGCGCCTGGCTCGTCGACGAGTCGATTCGCTCCGTACTGGCGGTGCCGCTCGTTGCCGGCGGCATCCGCATCGGCCTGCTCGCCGCCTTCCGCCGGCGCCGCCCGTTTGCGGCCGGCCATCTCAGCCGCCTGCGCGAACTGGCCGCCGCCGGCGGTCCGGCCATCCACGCGGCATTGCGCTTCGCCGAGGAGCGCGAGCACGTGGAGCGCGCGGAGATGCTGCTGGCCGTGACCCAGACGCTCGCGTCCACGTCGGATCTGCCGGCGGCGCTCGACGAGGTCGCGCACCGCACGGCGGCCGCGCTCGGCGCCGAGCGTTGTGAGATCGTGCTCGCGGAGGCGCCCGGGCCGGTGCGTGCAGCGCCGGTGGACGCCGCCGGCGAGCTCGTCGTCCCCATCGGCCGGGAATACGACGCGATCGGGTCCCTGCGGCTCGTGCGGGGGGACAGCAGTGAATGGGCGCCCAAGATCGTCGAGATGGCCACGGCCATCGCGAGTCAGATCGCGCTCGCCGCCGAGAACGCGCGACTCGTCCGCCAGGCCGAGGCCCATGCCGGCGAGCTGGCGGCGCTGCATGAGGTCGCGGCCGGGCTGACGTCGACGCTCGACCTGCCCACGGTGCTCGCGGCGGTCGCCGACTCCGCGTGCATGCTCACCGGCGCGCAGCGCTGCGCCGTCTTCGAGCTCGACGGCTCACAGCAGCTCGTGCCCCGTGTGAGCCGCGGCCTCCCCGTCGACAAGCTCCTCACGCTCAGGCCCGGCCAGGGCGCCGTCGGCGCCGCCGCCCTGCGGCGCGCGCCCTTCTTCACGCCGGACTGGCGCGAGCACGAGCCGCCGGGCTACGGCCTCGACCGCATGCCCGACGGCGAGCTGCTGCGCGACGCGGTCCGACACCAGGGTGTCCGCGCGATCCTCGCCGTGCCGCTCGTGTCCAAGGACGCGCTGGTCGGTGTCCTGTCCGTGGCGTGGGAGGAGGCGCACACGTACGACGAGCGCGAGGTGCGGCTGCTCGCCGGGCTCGCGCAGCAGGCGGCGGTGGCGCTGGACCGCGCGCGGGTGCACTCGGCCGCGGTGCGGCGCGCCGACGAGCTGGGTGCGCTGCTGCGGGCCGCGCGCACCGTCATGGCCGGCCTCGATCCGCTGGCGACGCTCGAGCAGATCGTGCACGAGGCGGCCGGCATCGCCGGCACGCCACACGTCAAGCTGCTGATCGTGGACCCGGAGGCGCGCACCCTGCGTGTCGGCGCGCTGACGGGCGCTCCGGTACCGGCCGATTTCTCGCTGGCGCTCGGCGCCGGCCACTCCGGGCGCGTGGCGGCCACCGGCGAGCCGCTCTTCGTGCACGACCTCGCCAACGACGCCCGGAACGCGCTGCGCGAGCGCGACCGCGAGGCCGGCATGGTGACGTACCTCGGCCTGCCGATCCGCAGCCGTGACCGCGTGCTCGGGGTGCTGAGCTTCAACACCACGACACCGCGCCGCTACTCCCCGGCCGAGCTGGAGTACCTCGGCTCCTTCGCCGACCTCGCCGGCATCGCGCTGGAAAACGCCCGGCTCTACGACGAGGCCCAGCGGGCGCTGGCCGATCTCAAGGCCGTGCAGCAGAAGCTGGTGCAGGGCGAGACGCTGCGCCCGCCCGCTCACCATCATCGAGAAGGCCGCCAAGGACGGCGCGGAGGTCGTGCGGCGGCTGCAGCAGTTCTCGCGCACGCACCAGGTGGGGCGCGCGCAGCCGCTGAGCCTCGACGACGTCGCGCGCGACGTGCTCGGCCTCACGCGCGGCCACTGGCAGGACGGCGCCCGCGCGCGCGGCGTCAGCATCGAGGTGGAGCACCGCCTCGCCGGCGCGACGACGGTCCAGGGCGACGCGGCCGCGCTGCGCGAGGCCGTGATCAACCTCGTCCTCAACGCCGTCGACGCGATGCCGAAGGGCGGCCGGCTCATGGTGCAGACGCGCATCGACGGCGACCACGCCGTCCTCGTCGTCGCCGACACCGGCACCGGCATGTCGGAGACGGTCCGTCTCAAGGCGCACGAGCCGTTCTTCACGACGAAGGGCGTGAAGGCCACCGGGCTCGGGCTCAGCGTGGCCTACGGCATCGTGCGCAGCCACGGCGGCCAGCTGTCGCTCGACAGCACGGAGGGACGCGGCACCACCGTCACGCTGACGCTGCCCCGAGCCGTCGCGCCCCACCCGGCCGCGACGGCGCCGGCGCCGCTGCGGCCGGGCGCGCTCCGGCTGCTCCTCGTGGACGACGAGGACGAGGTGCGCGAGGCGCTGGCCGAGATGCTGCAGAGCCACGGCCACACCGTGCTCACGGCCGCCGGCGCCGACGAGGCGCTCGCGCGGCTGGAGACCGAGCCCGATCTCGACCTCGTGCTCACGGATCTCGTGATGCCCGGCCGCACCGGCTGGGACGTGGCGGCGGGCGTCAAGGCGCGGCGGCCGCATCTACCGGTCGGGCTCATCACCGGCTGGGGCGAGACCACCGACGTCGACGAGGCCCGGCGCGCGATGGTCGACTTCGTCGTCGACAAGCCGGTAACCGTCGAGGCGCTGCAGGAGGCCGTCGCGCGCGTGCGCGAGCGCTGAGGCTCAGCGCACCGGGGCGAGCGCGGCGGCGGCCGCGCGCACCGCCTTGACGATCCCGTGATAGCCCGTGCAGCGGCAGAGCACGGCCGAGATCCCCTCGCGCACCTCGTCCTCGGTCGGTGTCGGGTTCACGCGCAGCAGGTCGAGCGCGGTCAACAGCATCCCCGGCGTGCAGAAGCCACACTGCAGGCCGTGGTGCTCACGGAACGCCTCCTGCAGCGGGTGCAGCCTGCCGTCGCGCATCAACCCCTCGACGGTGGTGATCTCGGCGCCGTCCGCCTGCACGGCGAGCATCAGGCAGGCGCGCGCGGCCTCGCCGTTGACGAGGACGGTGCAGGCGCCGCAGATGCCGTGCTCGCAGCCGACGTGGGTGCCGGTCAGCTCGAGATCCTCGCGCAGGAAGTCCACCAGGAGCTTGCGCGGCTCGCAGCGGCCCTCGCGCGGCGCGCCGTTGACGGTGAGGTGGACGTCAGGCACGCGCCGTCTCTCGCGCGCGCCGGAGCGCCCGCTCGGTGAGGACGCCGACGAGGTGGCGGCGATAGTCGGCGGAGGCGTGGAGGTCGGAGTCCGGGTCGACCAGCTCGCTGGCGCGCCGCGCGGCGGCCGCGATGGCGGTGTCGCCAAGACCGTCGCGCTCGAGGATCTCCTCGCAGGCGCGCAGGCGCCGCGGGGTGGCGGCCGCCCCGGCCGTCGCCAGCCGGGCCGTGACGCGCGCGCCGTCGCGCCACAGCGCGGCCGCCACCCCGACGATCGCGAAGTCACCGTGACGTCGCGCGAATTCCTCGAAGGCCCAGCCCGCGCCCTCCGGCATCGCGGGCAGCCGCACCTCGGTCAGGACCTCGTCCGCCGCCAGCGTGGTCGTGAGATAGGTCTCGAAGAGCGCGGCCGGCGCGAGCGTGCGCTCGCCCTTCGGACCGCGCGCGACGATCTCGCCCTCCAGCGCGGTCAGCACCGCGGGGTACTCGGCCGACGGATCGGCGTGGGCGATCGAGCCGCCGATCGTCCCGCGCGAGCGGATCGGCAGGTGGCCGACCCAGCGCGTGGCCTCGCGCAGCAGGGGCAGGCGCCGCGCGACGACGGGCGAGAACTCGATCGTGCGCTGGCGCGTCATGGCGCCGAGCCTCACCTGCCCGTCCTGCTCTCGGATGTAGGCCAGTGACTTGATGCGGTTGAGATCCACGAGCGCCGCCGGACGCGCCAGCCGGAAGTTGAGCAGCGGCACGAGGCTCTGCCCGCCCGCCAGCAGCTTCGCGTCGCCGCCGTAGCGCACGAGCAGCGCGATCGCCTCGTCGAGCGTGGACGGCGCGTGGTACTCGAACTTGGCGGGCTTCATGTCTCTCGTGCGTCGCGAATGAGATGCCACAAGTTACTCGGGGTCATGGGCAGCTCGGTGATGCGCAGGCCGAGCGGCGCCAGCGCGTCGCTCACGGCGTTGGCGATGACGGCGGGCACGGTCATCGAGGAGGACTCGCCGAGGCCCTTGGAGCCGAGCGGCGTCAGCGGTGACGGCGACACGACGTGCGCGATCTCGATCTCCCTGGGCGCCTCGGTGGCCGTGGGCACGAGATAGTCCATGAAGGTGCCGGTGAGGAACTGGCCGTCGTCGTCGTACTTGAGCTCCTCGTAGAGCGCGCCGCCGAGGCCGTGCAGCGCGCCGCCGTAGATCTGCCCCTCGGCGATCATCGGATTGATGATCGTCCCCGCGTCGTGGACGCTGACGTACTTGAGGATCGTGACGGCCGCCGTCTGGCGATCGACCTCGACGGCCATCACCTCGGCGATGAAGCCGTAGGTGTTGGACGAGTTCACGCGATCCTCGGCATCGACGGCCTTGGCCACCGTGAAGCCGAACACCGCCGTCGCCTGGAGCCCCGGCTCCATGCCCTCGGGCAGCGACTCGGTGTTCCAGTGCGCGCGTCCCGCGAGGTCCTTCACCGAGTACGACGGGCCCGTGCCGCGGCGCGGCCGCACGGCGCCGTCGCGGAACTCGACCTCGGCGGCCGGCCGCGCCATCAGGTGCGCGGCGTAGTCGACGAGCTTGGCGCGCAGCTTGCGCGCCGCCAGCGCGACCGCGCTGGTGCCGACGGAGCCGAAGCGGCTCGAGTAGGTCCCCGACGAGATCGACCACACGCGGGTGAACGTGTCCATCTCGTCGACCACGGTGACGTCATCCGGCGTGAGCCCCAGCTCGTCGGCGACGATCTGCGCGACGACCGTCTGGTGGCCCTGACCCTGCGGCGTCGTGCCGAGGATCGCGGTGACGCGGCCGAGCGGATCGACCTTGATCGTCGCCGCGTCCACCGCACCGGACTTGGGCAGGTACTCGGGCTTGGCGCGGAACTGCGGGTCCAGCGCGGTGGCGACGTAGCCCATGTTGGAGACCGACGGGTCCACCGCGAGCGCCACGCCGATGCCGAACCACCGCCCCTCGGCGCGCGCCTTCGCCTGCTCGCGTCGCAGCTCGTCGTAGCGCGCGATGTGAACGGCCTTGTCGAGCGCGGCCGGGTAGTCGCCGCTGTCGTAGTAGCCGCCCGTCGGCGTGCGATACGGAAACTGCTCCGGCCGCAGGAGATTGCGCCGGCGGACCTCGACGGGATCGAGGCCGAGCTTCTCGGCGAGCCGGTCCATCATGCCCTCGGTCTCGAAATACAGGTGGCCGCACGCGTAGCCGCGGTTGGGGCCGGTGAGACTCTTGTTGGTCATGACCACGGACGCATCGACTTCGAGGTGCTGGAAGCGATATGGACCAACAAAATTGCCGGTGGGACGAAAGCTACAGCCCGGTTCCGGGCTGCGGATGTAGCCGCCGACGTTATCGAGCCACTTGAAGCGCATGCCCAGGATCGTCCCGTCCCGGCACGCCGCGACCTCGCGGTAGGCGACACGATCGGTTCCGCTCGACGACGCCAGTAGATGCTCGCGCCGGTCCTCGATCCACTTGACCGGCACGCCCAGTCGCATCGCGGCGAGCGCCATCAGGGCGATATAGGGATAGATCGACGACTTGATGCCGAAGGAGCCGCCGATGTCGGTCGGCACGATGAACCGCAGCTTGTTCTCGGCCAGGCCGAGAACCCGCGCGGTCAGCGGGTGCATGATGAACGGCCCCATGAAGTTCGACCACACCGTGCACACGCCGTCGAGCGGGTCCCAGCGCGCGATGACGCCGTACGTCTCGATCGGCGTCGAGCCGTACTTCGGAAAGCTGAAGCGCTCGCTGAGGACGACGTCGGCCTCGCGAAACGCGCGCTCGGGCTCGCCGTAGACGAGCCGTCGGTTGCCGGCCAGATTCGACCCGACGGCCTGGTGCAGGACGGGCGCGGTTGAATCGAGCGCGCGCTCGGGATCGAGGACCACCGGGAGCGGATCGTAGTCCACCTGGACGAGCTCGGCGGCGTCCTCGGCGACGTAGCGATTCTTGGCGACGACGACCACCACCGGCTCGCCGACGAACCGCACCCGATCCGTGGCCGCGCAGTAGTAGTGGATCGGCGCCGTCACGCCGACCGAGAAGGGCTTCGTGTGCCGCGCGACGTCCTCGCCGGTGATCGCGCCGACGACGCCGTCCAGCGCCAGCGCGGCCGACAGGTCGTAGCCGCGAATCACCGCGTGGGGCAGCGGCGAGCGCACGATCGCCGCGTGGCACGCGTTGGCGACCGGCGGGTGATCGTCGATATAAGTTCCGCGGCCGGTCAGGAGCCGCGCGTCCTCGACGCGCTTGACCGACTTCCCGATCCAGCGAGTCTCGCTCATGTTCTATGCGACTCGGCGCGCGCGGCCCCGGCGAGGCCCAGGGATGGATCCCCGCCGCGCCGGGGCAGCGGACGCGTGGTCGAGCGACCCGGCCCCGGCGCGCTCACCCGGCTCACGATCCGGCGAGCACGAATGGCACGCTGGCGTTCTTGGCCACCGCACGCAGCTGCTCCATCAGGTCGTCCGGAATCGGCACGCCCTGCTCGAGCCGCTCTTTCTTGTTCGCCCGCTCCGGATCGCCCGCGACAAGCACCGGCTGATTCGCGTCGACGCGCTTGGCGTTGTGCAGGACGTCGATCACCTGGTCGAGATCCTGCTCGAACTCGCCCTCGGCCCGGAACGCGCGCGGATCGATCGCCATGAAGAAGTGGCCGATGTTGTGGGGGTCGGACGTCTTCTGCGTCTGGTTGCGGATCGGCGAGAACGAGGCGCCGGCGAGCGTCCCGGCCAGCACGTGCACCATCACCGCCAGGCCGTAGCCCTTGTGGCTTCCCGCCTCGCGCGAGCCGCCCAGCGGCGTGATGCCGCCGTCGCGGTCGGTGACGTGCTGGAAGCCCTTCGCCGAGTCGGTGACGGTCTTGCCGTCGCCGTCGACGACCCACCCGGCCGGCAGCGGCTTGTGGTTGAGCTTGTAGACGCGCACCTTGCCCGCGGCGACGGTCGTAGTCGCCATGTCGAGCTCGAACGGCGCGTTGCGCTTGGCCGGAGCGGCGAACGCGAGCGGGTTCGTGCCCATGACCGGTTCCGCCCCGAAGGTGGGCACCATGGTCACGCCGCGCGTGGCCGAGGTCACCATGCCGATCACGCCGCGATCGGCGGCGATTCGCGAATAGCAGCCGGCGGCGCCGAAGTGGTGCGAGT
>QHSB01000461.1 GCA_003220335.1 Candidatus Rokuibacteriota bacterium | reverse complement strand
CCAACGACACCACTGGCGTTCGCGTTGCAGCCGTGTACGACGTGATCGTGCGAGTACACTGATGGCCGTGAGTATTCCTGCCGACGCCCGCCTGCTCGCCCTCGAGGACGTGGCCACCCAGCTGCGCGTGGACAGCGTGCGCGCGACCACCGCCGCCGGCAGCGGCCATCCGACGTCGTGCGCCTCCGCGGCCGACCTCGTCGCGGCGATCTTCTTCGACGTGATGCGGTTCGATCTTCAGGCGCCGCGCGATCCGGCGTGCGATCGGTTCGTGCTGAGCAAGGGCCACGCGGCGCCGCTGCTCTATGCCGCGTGGGCGGCGGTCGGCGCTCTCGACCGCAAGGACCTCGTGCAGCTGCGTCAGATCGACAGCGACCTCGAGGGCCACCCGACGCCGCGGCTGCCGTTCGTGGACGTTGCCACGGGCTCGCTCGGTCAGGGACTCGGTGTCGGCGTCGGCCTCGCCGTGGGCGCGCGCATGCTCGGCACCGACGCGCGCGTGTTCGTCGTGCTCGGCGACGGCGAGATGGCCGAGGGCTCCGTGTGGGAGGCCGCGCAGATGGCGAGCCACGAGAAGGTCGAGAACCTCGTGGCGATCGTCGACGTCAACGCGCTGGGCCAGTCGGGGCCGACGATGCTCGGCCACGATCTCAAGACCTACCAGCGGCGCCTCGCCGCCTTCGGCTGGCGCGTGAACGTCATCGACGGCCACGACATGAAGCAGGTGACCGCGGCGCTCCGCCGCGCCACGCGCGGCCGCGGCGCGCCGACCGCGATCGTCGCGCGCACGGTGAAGGGCAAGGGGCTCGGCGACGAGGTCGAGGGCAAGGAGGGCTGGCACGGCAAGCCGCTGCCGCCCGACATGGCCGAGCGCGTGATCGCGTCGCTCGAGAGCCGGCTGCACCGGCTGCCCCCGCCGCCGATCCGCCGCCCGCGCCGCCGTGTCGGCAAGACCCTGCTGCTGCCGGCGCCGCAGCCGATCGCCGGCAAGCCGCCGACGGGCGAGATCGCGACGCGTCAGGCCTATGGTGAGGCGCTGGTGCGGCTGGGCGAGAGCGACGCGCGCGTGCGCGCGCTGGACGGCGACGTGAAGAACTCGACGTTCGCCGAGAAGTTCAAGGAGCGCTTCCCCGACCGCTTCGTCGAGGGTTGGATCGCCGAGCAGAACATGGTCAGCGTGGCGGCGGGCCTCGGCGCGCAGGGCCTGATCCCGTTCGTCACGTCATTCGCGTGCTTCCTCGAGCGCGCCGCCGACCAGATCCGCATGGCCGGCATCTCGCGCGCCAACGTGAAGCTCTGCGGCTCGCACGCCGGCATCTCGATCGGCGAGGACGGGCCTTCGCAGATGGCGCTGGAGGACCTGTCGATGTTCCGCGCCGTCCCCGAGGCCGTCGTCTTCTATCCCTCCGACGGCGTCGCCACCGATGCCGCCGTGCAGCTGGCGGCCGCGCGGAAGGGCATCGTCTACATCCGCACCACGCGCGGCAAGACGGCGGGCCTCTATCGCGAGGACGAAGCCTTCGCCGTCGGCACTCTCAAGACGCTGCGCCGGAGCGAGCGCGATCGACTGGCCATCGTCGCCGCCGGCATCACGCTGCACGAGGCGCTCGCCGCCTACGACGAGATGGCCAAGCAGGGGACCGCCGTGCGCGTGATCGATCTCTTCTGCGTGAAGCCGCTGGACGCCACGGCGCTGCTCGAGGCCGCGCGCGCGTGTGACAACCGGATCCTGACCGTCGAGGACCATTATCCGGAGGGCGGCCTCGGCGATGCCGTGATGGAGGCGGTGGGCACGGCGAACGTCGCCGTGCATCGGCTCGCCGTGCGCGAGATCCCGCGCAGCGGCCCGCCCAAGCAGCTGCTCGAGCGATTCGGGATCGGCCGCGGGGCGATCCTCACGAAGGTCCGCGAGATCCTCGGCGGCTGAGGCGCGCCACGCGCGCTTGCGGACGCCCGCACGCGCTGTCTATGCTGCCTCGATGCCCGCCGCCGCCCGCCCCACGAGCACCCTCGTGCTCCTCGTCCGCCACGGCGTGACGCCGACGACCGGACGCGTGCTGCCGGGCCGCGCGCGCGGTCTGCACCTTTCCGAGGACGGTCGCAAGCAGGCCGAGGCGCTGGTGCGGCGGCTCGCGCCGCTGACGAAGCTCGCGGCGATCTACTCGTCGCCGCTCGAGCGCGCGCGCGAGACGGCGGCGCCGCTGGCGAAAGCGCGCGGCATGGCGGTGCGCGTGGAGCCCGGCCTGCTCGAGTGCGATTTCGGCGCGTGGACGGGCGGCTCGCTCAGGCGGCTGGCGAAGAAGCCCGAGTGGCGGGTCGTCCAGGCCCATCCGAGCGGCTTCCGGTTCCCGGGCGGCGAGTCGTTTCTCGAGATGCAGACGCGCACCAGCGACACCGTCCGCCGGCTCGCCGAGCGCCATCGCGGCGGCGCCATCGTGGCCGTCTCGCACGCCGATCCGATCAAGGCCGTGGTCACGCAGGCGCTGGGCGCGCACCTCGATCACTTTCAGCGGCTCGTGATCGCGCCGGCGTCGGTCACCGCGGTCGCCTTCCGCGCGGAGGGAACGACCGTGCTTACCGTGAACTCGATGGACGGCGACCTCGCGTCGCTGGCGGGGCGCTAGGTGAGCGCGTCCTTCGACCTCGACGCGCCCGATCACTTCACCGTCGGCGCCGTGGGTGCGCCCGGCGAGCGCATCTTCTACATCCAGGGGCGCCAGGACCGCCGGCTGGTGACCCTCAAGAGCGAGAAGGAGCAGGTGCGCGCGCTGGCCACGTTCCTCGCGCAGATGCTCGACAAGCTGCCGACGGCATCGGAGCCGGCGCCGCAGAACGTCGATCTCGTGGAGCCCGTGGACGCGGCGTGGCCGGTGGCCTCGCTCGGGCTGGGCTGGGACGAGGACCGCCAGCGTATCGTCATCGTGGCCGAGTCCGTCGTCGAGGAAGAGGGCGAGGAGCCGGCCACGGCGCGCTTCGCGATCACGCGCGCGCAGGCCACGGCGTTCGTCGAGCGCACGGAATCGCTGGTGAAGGCCGGCCGGCCGGTCTGCCCGATGTGCAGCCAGCCCAAGGACCCCGCCGGTCACGTCTGCCCGCGGAGCAACGGCCACGTCGTCAGCGCCTGACGTCGCGGCGCTCCTCACGCGCGGCGAGGTGACGCTCAAGGGGCGGCTGCCGCGCAGCACCAATGCGACGTTCCTCGCGGAGGTTGCGCTCGACGGCGCCTGCGCGCTCGCCGTGTACAAGCCCGAGCGCGGCGAGCGCCCGCTGTGGGATTTCCCGTCGGGGCTCTTCAGGCGCGAGCTGGCCGCGTATCACCTCTCGGAGGCGCTCGACTGGGGGCTGGTCCCGCTCACCGTTCGGCGTGACGGCCCCTATGGCGAGGGCTCACTGCAGGAGTTCGTGCACGCGGACTTCAGCCAGCACTACTTCACGCTCTGCGAGGCGCCGGAGCACCGCGAGCGGCTCGCGCGTATCTGCGCCTTCGATCTCGTCGCCAACAACGCCGACCGCAAGAGCGGCCACTGCCTGCTCGGCCCCGACGGCCGCATCTGGGCCATCGACAACGGCCTCTGCTTCAACGTCGAGCCCAAGCTGCGCACGGTGATCTGGGACTTCGCCGGCGATCCGCTCCCCGACGGCGCGCGCGCGGACCTGCGACGGCTCGTGAAGCAGGGACTCCCCGCCGCGCTCACGGGCCTGCTGGACGACGAGGAGTGCCGGATGCTCGTGACGCGCGCGCGGCGGCTGGCCCAGGCCGGGCGGTTCCCGGCTGACGACGCCGGCGACCGCTATCCCTGGCCTGTTGTTTAGCGGTGGTATCCTTTCCTCCAACTGGGAGGACGACCATGGCGGCAGCCGAGACGTTCGATAGGAAGGCAGAGGACGTCGGCAACATCGTGCACCTCGAGCACGTGAACTTCCGGGTACCCGACCAGCAGCTGGCGACGGCGTTCTACGTCACGGCGCTGGGCTTCACCCGCGATCCGTACCTCATGGTCGGACTCGACAACATGTGGATCAACCTCGGTCGCTCGCAGTTCCACCTGCCGACGGGCGCGCCGAACCAGTCGCGCGGCCGGGTCGGCTGCGTCGTGTCGGATTTCGACGCGCTGCCGGAGCGGCTGACCGCCGCCGAGAAGTGGCTGACCGGCACCAGGTACACGCACAAGGCCGAGAAGAACCACGCCGACGTGACCTGTCCCTGGGGCAACCGCCTTCGCCTGCACCGCGCGGGCTCGGACTTCGGCTTCATGACGCTCGGCATGCCGTACGTCGAGTTCCCGGTGCCGACGGGCCACGCCGACGGCATCGCGCGCTTCTATCGCGAGGTCATGGACGCGCCGTCGCGCCTGGAGCAGGACAACGGTAGCGCGGTGGCGCGCGTGCAGGTGGGGCCGGGTCAGTCGCTGCGGTTCCGCGAGACATCGGACGACATCCGCCCCTACGACGGCTATCACATCGCCGTCTACGTCACCGACTTCGGCGGCTCGCACGCCAAGCTGAACGAGCGCGGGATCATCAGCCAGGAGTCGAACCCGTACCAGTACCGCTTCCAGGAAATCGTCGACCCCGACTCCGGCAAGCTGCTCTACGAGATCGAGCACGAGGTGCGGTCGTTCACGCATCCGATGTATGCGCGGCCGCTCGTGAACCGCAATCCGGCGCAGCGGCAGCCGACCTACCAACCCGGCCAGGACGCGTTCTATCCGCGGTACTGATTGGACGTGGCGGCCCCGAAATGGCCCCCACACCCCCAAGCGCTCGGAGCGCCCCGGGGGACCCGTGGCGCTCCTCGGTACTACGGCAGTTTGAGCTCGACCTCGACGAAGACGAACTCGCCGGCGTTGGGATTGATCACGTCGTGCTCGACGCCGGCGTCGCGGTAATACGGCGCGCCCGCCGTGAGCTGGGCGGCCGTGTCGCCGGCGGCGCTTCGGATCGCGAGCGGCCCCGTCGTCATCGGCACCACCACGTAGGGGTATTCGTGACGATGATGGCCGGTGTGGGCTCCCGCCGCGAAGCGCCACTCGGTCACGCGCACGCGCTCGTTGTCGATGAGGACGGTCGGCACGGCCTTGGTGGACGCGGGCTCGGGCATGCGGCATGATAACCCGCGCCACGAAGGAGGCTATCCCATGGGTGAGATGATCAACCTGAGCGCCGAGGATGGACACAAGCTCTCCGCCTATAAAGCCACGCCGAGCGGCAAGCCCCGCGGCGCCCTGGTCGTGATCCAGGAGATCTTCGG
>QHSB01000460.1 GCA_003220335.1 Candidatus Rokuibacteriota bacterium | reverse complement strand
CCGGTGAGGACGGCATAGCCATAGTTGTCGAGGAACGAGGCATCGGGCGGCTGGCGGCGGTAGTTCGGGTTCTGCGTCCACGAGAGCGCCGGCGCGAGCCGGCCGAGCATATCTGCGATCGCGCTCACCGTTCCGTGTGACGCCGCCTCCAGCGCGACCTCCCAGAATCGGCAGACAGGCAGGCGGGCGCGCGCGTCGTCCGGATTGGACCCGTCGGCGGCGGCGTCGATCGCGCCCACGCGCGCGCCGAAGTCGCCGAACGCCGTGGCCGCGACGCCGTCAGACCCCGAGGCCGCGACGGACACGAGCGCCGTCTCCAGCTCGCGCAGCAATCGCCGCAACGCGCGCCGACGCTTTGCCGAGGGCTGCGCTATGCTCGGGTCCATGTCGGATCGCTCCCGCCTTTCCGAGCTGCGCGTCCCGGCCGTCAGCGAGCTCGACCTCGCGAAGCTGCGCGCCGGCCGGCTGGCGCGGCTGCAGACGATGCTCAGGCGATACGACCTGCCGGTGGCACTTCTCTATAGCACGCCGAACATTCGCTATGCCACCGGCGTCGACGTCATGTCGGTGTGGACCGCGGGCACCTTCGCGCGCTACTGCCTCGTCCCCGCCGAGGGCACACCCATTCTCTTCGAGTACAGCGGCTCGATGCACGTCTCGCAGAAGCTCGTCGCGGACGTGCGCCCGGCCTACACGTGGCGATTCGGCGGCGTGGCCGCGCGCGCCAAGGCCCGCGAGTGGGCGGGCTCCATCCGCTCCGCACTGCGCGAGCTCGGACTCGAGCGCGAGCGCCTCGCGGTGGACAGGCTCGACGCGCCCGGGCTGCTGGCGCTCCAGGACGAGAACATCGCCGTCACCGACGTGGGGCCGGCCACCGTCGACGCGCGCGAGGTGAAGACCCCCGAAGAGGTCCAGCTGTTCGCGCTCAACGGCAGCATCGGCGACGCCATGCTGGCCGAGTTCGAGGCGGCGATCCGTCCCGGCATCCGCGAGTACGAGCTCCTGGCCGTCCTGAGCGACTCGCTCCTGCGGCGCCAGGGCGAGGGCCTCTTCACGCGGCTGGTGGCGTCGGGCACCAACACGAACCCGTGGTTGACCGAGGCGCACGACAAGCTGGTGATGCCCGGCGATCTGGTCGGGGTCGACACCGACGCCAACGGCTATGAGGGCTACGTGATCGACGTCTCACGCACCTTTCTGTGCGGCGATCAGGCCTCAGCCGAGCAGAAGGAGGCGTATCGCGTGGCCGCCGAGTGCGTCAACGGGATGTTCGACCTGATCCGGCCCGGGATGAGCTTCGAGGACTTCGCGCGCAAAGCCCCGCGCCTGCCCGCGCCGTACGTGGCCCAGCGCTATCCCACCATGGTGCACCAGGCGGGTCTCGAGGACGAGGGCCCCGGCATTCCCTACCCCGACGACGAGCGCGGCCCGCGTCGCATCATGCCCGAGCGCGAGATCAAGGAGAACATGGTGCTGTGTCTCGAGTGCTACGCGGGCAAGGTCGGGGCGCCGTTCGGCGTCAAGCTCGAGGACCAGGTGCTCGTGACGGCCAGCGGCCCGCGGCTCGTGTGCACGTATCCGTTCGACGCGAAGCTGCTCGGCGGTTGACGGCGTCGGCGCGGAACGTCACCGCGGCAGGCCGCCGCGTCGCGTCCACTGAACGCTGCTGGCGAACAGGTACCCGGAGCCGTAGACCGTCCTGATGATCTCCGGGTTCTGCGGGTCCCGTTCGAGCTTCTGCCGGAGTCTCGAGACCCTGACGTCGATGGTTCTGTCGAAGGTCGACGCGGCACCGACGGCGTCCAGGAGGAAGTCGCGGCTGAGCACGCGATTGTTGGCACGTGCCAGGACCTCGAGAAGCTGGGCTTCGGCGCGGCTGAGACCGATCGTCTTGCCGGTGGGTGACGTGAGCGACAGCGCGTCGACGTCGAACGTCCAGCCGGAGAAGTGTCCTGCACTGCCGGATCCGACCGAAGAGCTCCGCTGGAGCCGTCTCAGAACCGACGCGATCCGGGCCACGAGCTCCCGTGGCTCGAAGGGCTTGACGACGTAGTCATCCGCACCCAGCTCGAGGCCGAGCACGCGATCCGTGACGTCGCCCCGGCCGGTGACCACGACCGTGGCCACGCCCATCTCGTGAAGGTTCCGCAGCACGTCGAGCCCGTCCAGGTCCGGAAGACCGAGGTCGATGATGCACACGGACGGCTTCTTCCGGGTGACCCGGCGCAGCAGCTCGCCACCGCGCCGGAAGTGCTCCGTCTCGTACTCGAACTTCCTCAACGTGTCGCAGATCGTCCGGGCCACGTCGTCGTCGTCTTCGACGACGAACACCAGATCCCTCAACTGCGCGTCGGTTCCTTGATGCGTTCCCATCCCTCGATGGCCCTCATCAGCTGTTCCTTTTCGAAGGGTTTGCGCAGGACCGCAACGTCGTCCAGCGATGCGGTCGAGCCGTCGAGCGCATCTGTAAATCCGCTGATCAGGACGACCCTGAGATCCGGCCGCACCTGCCGCGCCAGCGATGCCAGCGCCGATCCGGTGACCTCGCCGGGCATGACGACGTCCGAGACGAGGACGCTGACGTCCGGGACGGCTACGAGGAGACCGCCGGCCTCCACGCCGTCCCTCGCCTCGATGACCCTGTACCCGAGCTCCAGGAGCTGACGGCGGATCACGAGCCGTACGTCGTCGTTGTCCTCGGCGAGGAGCGCGAGCTCGCCGTGGCCCCGTGACCGGTACTGTTCCGCCGCCGGTGTCCCCGCCTCGGGCGCGGCGTCGGCGCGTGGCAGGAGCAGGGACGCACACGTCCCCTTGCCGAGCTCGCTGACGATGCGGATATATCCACCCGATTGCTTCGCGAAGCCATAGACCATGCTGAGTCCCAGGCCGCTGCCCATTCCGAACCGTTTGGTCGTGAAGAACGGCTCGAACGCCCGCGACAACGTCGGCGGATCGATGCCCGTTCCCGAGTCCGTCACATCGATCTCGACGTAATCGCCCGCCACCGCGGGTTGATCCCCGATCACGGCGCCCTCCGAGGCGGTCCGATTCGCCACGTGAAAGCGCAGCGTGCCGCCGGTCGGCATGGCGTCGCGCGCATTGAACGCCAGGTTGAGGAGCGCATTCTCGAGCTGGCTGGAATCCGCGAGCGCGGCCCAGGGCGAGCCGTCCGCGGTCGCGGTGATCGTGATGGAGCGCGGCAGTGAGCGGCGCAGGAGGCCGATGGTTCGCGTGACGATCGTCTCGACGTTCACCGCCTGCGGCTCGAGCGGTTGTCGCCGCGCGAAGGCGAGCAATCGTTGCGTGATGTCAACGCCGCGGCGGCCCGCCCGGATCGCCGGCTCCACATACTCCTCCGCAAGGTCCGCCCCCACCTCGTCCTTCAACGAGCGCAGATTGCCGACGACCACCTGGAGGAGGTTGTTGAAGTCGTGGGCCAAGCCACCGGCCAGCTGCCCGATGGCGGTCATCTTCTGCGCGTCGCGGAGAGCCGCCTCGGCCTTCTTGGTGGCCGTGACGTCGAGCGAGAGCACGAACAGGCCCAGCACCCGCCCGTCATCGGCCAGCTCGGGAATGAGGACGTTGTGGGTGGTCAGCGCGTCGCCGCCGGGGAGAGGATACGTGTGCTCGAACGTCTGCGTCGCCCCGGCGAAGGCCGGCGCCAGATGCGGTTGGAGCCGTTCGTAGAGGCCGAGGACCTCGTCGGTCGAGCGGGCGAACAGCTCGGCGAAGCGGCGGTTGGCGAAGCTGACCGAGGCGTCCTTGTCGATGTACGCGATGGAGGCCGGGATCGCATCGGTGATGAGACGCAGCCGCTCTTCACTCTTCCGCAGATCCTCGTTCGCGGCGCGCAGCTCCGCCGTGCGCCGAGCGACCCGCGCCTCGAGCTCCTCGCTGTGCTGCCGGATGAGGATCTCCGCGCGGCGACGCTCGGTGATGTCGGTGTAGACGGTGACAAAACCGCCCTGGGCCAGCGGCATGCCCTGCACCGCGATGACCACCCCGTTGGGGCGGGTCCGTTCCAGGTAATGGCGAACGAACGTTCGCGCCGCCCGAACTCTCTCCGCCACCAGGGCCTCGACGGGGCCGGGCCCGTATTCGCCTCGCGCGGCATTGAAGCGGATGAACTCCTCGAACGCGGTGCCGACGCGAACCATCTCGGATGGGAAGTCCATCAGCTCGATGAACCGACGATTCCAGCCGACGAGCCGGAGATCCCGATCGATGACGCTGATGCCCTGGTCGATGTGATCGAGCCCGGCCTGCAGCCACGAGCTTTGAGAACAGCCGACAGATGTGCGCTCCATTGCGACCACCCCTTGCTGACGCCCGTCAGGGCCCACACCTTAGCCAAGGACGTCGTCGCGATTCAAGAGGCTTGTAACAGTTCGTTGCAACCCGATCATATTTTCGACACGACATTTCGCTATCTACTCGGCACCACGCTGCTGCTCCGGATTGGGGGACCCCATGAAGAAGACCCGCGATTTCGAGAAGATCCTGGTGGTGCTGCTCGTGACCCTCCTGGGTTCGGCGGGCGGCGTGCCGGCCGTCGAGGCCGCTCAGGAGGCGCTACGAATCGCGGTGCTGTCGAACCGCGCGGACCTCATCTCCGGCGGCGATGCCCTCGTGGAAGTCGTGCTGCCCGGTGAGGTGGCGCCGAGCAGCGTGCGCGTCACGCTCAACGGCCACGACGTGACCAGCGCATTTGCCGTTCGCCCCGACGGACGCTTCTCCGGCCTGCTCACCGGGCTCGCCGAGGGCCCGAACGACGTGCAGGCCGTGGTGCTGCCCGCGCCCACGTCGAAGCGCCCGCCCGGCAAGACGTCGGCACGACTCACCATCACCAACCACTCGCGGGGCGGCCCGATCTTCTCCGGCGCGCAGCTGCAGCCGTGGATCTGTGCGCGGGTCGTCCCCACCGTGGTGACCGTCACCGTGCCGGGCACGACGCTGTCCGCGACCGCGACCACCCGCGCGAGTGGCCTGGACGTCGACCCGGTCGACGAAAAATGCAACGCGCCGGCGAAGCTCACCTACGTCTACCAGCCGAAGGCGAAGGAGGGCACCGCCTGCACGTTCACGACCACGGGCGCCAACCCCTGTCTCGTTCCGTACGATCCGAGTAATCCGCCCGTCGATGCGGACATCGCAAACTTCACGAATGACCGGGGCGACACCGTCAAGAGCATCGTTCGCGTCGAGCGCGGCACGATGAACCGCGCCATCTATCAGCTCGCGACCTTCTTCGACCCGAGGCAGCCGAACGCCCCGTGGGCGCCGCAGAAGGGCTGGAACGGCAAGCTCCTCTGGGCATTCGGCGCCGGGGCGAGCGCGAGCCGGTTTCAGACCGGGCCGAACGTCGGGACGGTGCTCAACGACAACGCGCTACGGCAAGGGTTCATGGTCGCCTCCTCGTCTCTCACCGACAACGGCACGAACGCCAATCACACGCTCGCGGCCGAGACCGTCATGATGGTCAAGGAGCACATCGCCGAGACCTACGGGCCGATTCGTTACACCATCGGCACCGGATGCTCGGGCGGCTCGATCATGCAACACGTGATCGCCGGGACGTACCCGGGGCTCCTGAACGGCCTCCAGCCCAACTGCTCCTATCAGGACCAGGTCGCCATCGAGCTCGAGATCAAGGATTGTGGCTTGCTCGCGAGCAAGTACTTCGCCACGTCGGACGGCGCGGCGCTCAGTGCGACGCAGCAGGCGGCGATCGAGGGCAAGGCCAACCCCGGCTTCTGCACCGTCTGGGTGAACTCGTTCGTCCCCGCCTACAATCCCGGGATCCTCAATCCGGCCACCGGGTCGTCGAATTGCGGCGCCGGTTTCCCGGCGGCGCTGGTGTATGACCCCGGCCTGAGGCCGAACGGTGTCCGCTGCACCCTGCTGGACAACATCGCGCCTCAGCTGGGCACGTTCGTCGATACCGACGGGCATACGAAGGCCAATCGGCTCTTCGACAACGTGGGTGTGCAGTACGGGCTCAGCGCCCTGCGGACCGGCGTGATCACGCTGGAGGACTTCGTGCGTCTCAACGAGGGCATCGGCAGCTACTCCGCCGATCTCGTCTGGAGTGGTCCGGCCGCACCCGGGTCGCCCGCGAAGCGGATCACGTCGACCGTGGACGGTCTCGAAACGGCCTATTGGGGTCAGCGTGAACGCCTGGACCACGCCAACGGTCACCATGGCAATCAAGTGATCTGGGCCTCCCGGCCCGGCTTGACTCCGGGAGCCGCGCTGGCGCGCAAGGCGTTCCTCACGATGGATGCGTGGCTGTCATCCGTCGAGGCAGACGGCGGCGGCCGGTCGCTCGAAGAGAAGATCGTCGCCGGCAAGCCCGGCGCCGCCCATGACTTCTGTCTGAACACGACGGGCGCCACGGACGCGGAGGTCCTCGCAGAGCTTCCTCTGGACTCGGCCGCATGTCTGGTGAAATTCCAGGGCTCGCCGCGCCAGGTCGCCGGCGGGCCGCTCTCGGAGAACGTCTTGAAGTGCAACCTGAAGCCGCTGGACTTCTTCAGCGCAGACTACAACGGCGGCCTGTTCGATGGCAGCCAGAAGGCCAGGCTGCAGGCCGTGTTCCCGGCCGGGGTGTGCGACTGGACCAAGCCTGGCGTGGAACAGGTCCGCGCCGATCCGTGGACGACATTCGCCGACGGACCGGGAGGACGCCCGCTCGGCGAGCCGCCGGTGTCGACCAACGGCTGCGCTGGCAAGTCCGAGGGCAAGGGCAACGCCGCTGACGGCGAGTGTCCGGGGAACAGCGGCGGTCGCTGAGCGCGCCGTCCGCTCGGCTCAATGCCGGCGCGGCCCGAAAGCCCTGGCCGTGTCGCGCTGGGGTCGGTGCGTCCGGGAGAGCTCGCGCTGACGCGCGAGCTCCCTGATCCCCTGCGCCTCGTAGTCCCGACTCGTGAGCGACGCGAGGAACGCCACGACGGCGTCGATGTCGTCCTCGGTCAGCGCGAGCGGTTGGATGTCCTCGTCCAGGTAGGGATTCTGTACGCCGTCGCCCTTGTTGTAGTGGTCCATCACGTCCCACAGCGTCTCCTGTGAGCCGTCGTGGAAGTAGGGCCCCGTCACGAGGACATTTCTGAGACCCGGCGTCTTGAAGGCGGCAATGTCGCGCTCTCTCTTGGTGATGAGAAACCGGCCGAGGGCCGACATGTCGGTCTGGATCGCGGCGCGGTCGATCTGCGACGTATCGCCCGACGTGATCGCCTGCTCGGCCTGACGGGCCAGGGCCACGACGTTGTGCCGGATGATGCCGATCCCGATGTTGTGGAAGTCGTTGTCGGTGAAGTACGTGACGTCCCGCGTCTGCTCTGTCAAGGCATGGCATTTGTTGCAGCGCGCACGCGTGTTGAAAAGCTCCCAGCCACGCCTGGCGGCGGCGTCGATGGCTCTCGAGTCACCCGCGATGAAGCGATCGAACGGGGAGTCGAACGACACCTGGGTGCGTTCGTAGGACGCGATGGCGCGCAGGAGATCGCCGCCGTTGGGCGGACCGCCGAACACCGTTTGGAAGGCGTCCCGGTATTCCGGAATGGCGGCGATCCGGGCCACGGCCGCGTCGAGGCTCGGCTGGCCCATCTCGACGGGGTTGACGATCGGCAGCGCCGCCTGCTCCTCGAGCGTTTTCGCCCGACCGTCCCAGAACTGCGTCGCGTTGTAGAGCGCGTTCAGAATGGTCGGGGCGTTGCGCTGGCCGGCACGGCCCCCGATCCCGACCGATGCGGGCCTGCCGTCGGTGAACGCGCGCGCGGGATCATGGCAGGTGCTGCACGCCACGCTGCCGTCCGCCGACAGGCGACCGTCGAAGAACAATTTCTGGCCGAGAGCGATCTTCTCCGGCGTCTGGGGATTGTCAGGCGGTATCGCGGCGCGCGTCGCGACGGCCGGGACGCCGACCTGGCGCGTGGACCTCGGCTGAGCCAGCGGCCCGGTCTTGGGGATCGGCGGCGCCGTCATCATCGCCGCCCGCGGCCGGGCCATCGTCAGCGTCGCGGCCGCCACGACACCGACGACGGCGACGCCCACCGCCATCGCGCGCATCGACGCGTCGACGAGCGCGACCCTCAGGCCGGCTCGTGCTCCTGCGCGATCAACGGTGTGTCCACGAGATGCTCGCCCACGAACCAGACTTGCCGCTCGTTGGTCCGGATCACGTCGCTCACCAGCAGGTCGTTGGTGCCGTCATCGCCGGCCTCCGCCGCCTTCCGCGCCATCGCGCGCGCCTCGTTGAGGACGATCTCGTGTGCCTGAAGCAGCCGCGCGATCTGTATGGGGACTTCGTCGCGGCCCCGTGGCGGGCGCGGGATCAGCGTCATCTCGGCGACGTCGTGGGCCATGGCGATGCTCACGCCGCCGAGGGACTGGATTCGCTCCGCGATCCCGTCCACCAGCTCGCTCTGTTCGTCGAAGTGCTTGTCGAAGAGCAGGTGGAGCTGGTAAAAGGTCGGCCCACTGACTTGCCAGTGGTGCTTCTTGTAGAGATCCCGTAGCGTCATGGTATCGACGAGCACCTGGTTGAGATTTTCGACGCTGACGCCCCGGACGGACGCGTCGAGCGCGATAGGAACGGACACGACGGTCCCGTAGTGTTGGAGCTCCCGGACTGATCCGTACGGCTCCACCGCGTTGCGGTGTTGTTGCCTCTTGCTCATGACTCGTCCTCCCAGTCCGATCCGTGTGACGTTCAGGCGTCGAGGTGAGGGCGGAGGTTGCTCCGTGGCGCCGTCTCGGCGCCGCGGCTGCGGTACGCGCTCGGCGTCATCCCGGTCACACGCCGAAACGTCGTCGTGAAGTGACTCGGTGTTCGGAAGCCGACCGACCGCGCGATCTCGGCGATCGGCACCCGCTGAGCCGCCAGCAACCCTCGCGCCTCTTCGATCCGATGGCGAAGCAGGAATTGATGCGGTGGCACGCCGGTACTGCGCTTGAAGAGTCGCGCGAAATGGAAGGGGCTCATGTGCACCACGGCACTGAGGTCGGCCAGCCGAAGCTCTTGCTGCAGATTTTCGCGGATGTGCTGCGCGACGCGTCGCAGCCTGTACGCCGGCAGCTCACCGCCCGTCGTGGTCATCTGGGCCATGGCGACGTGATTCATGTCCATCTCCTCCGTCCCGCGTCTCATGTCAGGCCAGCGCAGTCTGGACCGCATCCAGCAGCGCCTCGGCGTGGAAGGGCTTGTCGAGGAAGGCGACGGCGCCGGCGCCGAGGCACCGCTGGCGTATGTCCTCGTCGCCGTGAGCCGTCAGGACGACGGCCGGAACGCGGGCGTTCCCGGCTGCGAGATGCCGGAGGAGGTCGAGGCCGCTCATTCCCGTCATCCGCACATCGAGCACCAGACAACCGGTGCTCTCGCGCCGGGCCGATCTCAAGAAGTCTTCCGCCGAGGCGAACGTCTCGACCCGGAAGCCCGCCGATCGCAGGAAATTTCCGACGGAGCGACGCAGTGATTCGTCGTCGTCCACGACGGCGATCACCCGCGTGTCACGCGTGCCCATGCGTTGTCGCTGTGCCTCGAGCGTCGTCGGAGTCGAGTCCATCGACTATCAGGCTAGGTTGCGCGGCGGGACGCGTCTACCCTACGTTGGTCGGGTCGAGCTCCACCCTACTTTCGGAGGGATCGGGTGTAACCTTCGTACGCCGCGCGTCCTCTGAATGGCCGATCCCCAACGTCGCGCCCGGGAGGCTGACATGAGGCTGTTCGTCGTCGCCATGAGCGTGGCGCTCTTGCTGCCGTCCCTCGGCCATCGCGTGCCTCTGACCTGGGCACAGGCCGGTCCGCCTCCAGGCGAGCCGAAGCGGCCCGCGTATCAGATCGGATCAGCCGGACGGTTCAACGAAGACTGGTCGGTGCTGAGAGGCGTCGACCTGGACAAGACCGATGACTTCTGGGACCGCGTGAAGTTCATCCCCTTGAGTCCCGACCAGAACGTCTGGCTGACCATCGGCGGGCAGGCTCGCGAGCGCGGGGAGTACTTCAGACAGTTCCTGTTCGGCAACTCGGAGCCCAAGCAGTCCGACGGCTATCTCCTCTCCAGATATCGATTGATCGCCGACCTCCACGTGACCCGCTACTTCCGCATGTTCGCCGAGGGGAAGAGCTCGTTGGCGCTGGACCGCGACCTGGTGGGCGGCCGGACGACCGCGTTCGTCGACGAGCTCGACCTGCTGAACGGCTTCGCGGACGTCATGATCCCCCTCGGCCAGCAGGCGAGCGTGACGCTGCGCGGCGGTCGTCAGGAGCTGATCTTCGGCTCCCAGCGCCTGGTCGGGCCCGGAGACTTCACGAACGTCCCTCGCACCTTCGAGGGCGGCGCCGCGATCGGCCAGATCGCGGGCTGGACCATCACGCCGTTCTGGACGCAGGCCGTCGTGATCGACAAGTACCGCTTCAACAAGTCGACCTCGGACCAGGAGTTCTTCGGTGTGTTCGCCACGGGACCTCTTCATTTCCTGCCCGTGAACCTCGACCTCTATTGGCTGGACGCCAACAACAGGTTCGCCGCCTTCAACGGCACCACGGGACGGGAGCATCGACATACCCTCGGCGGACGCGTGTTGGGCAAGATCGGCGCGACGGGGCTCGACTTCGAAGTGGAGGGGGCGGCTCAGTTCGGGACGGTGGGCCGCGGCGACATCGCGGCGTCGATGTTCACGACCGTTCTCGGCTACAGCCTGCCGGTCGCACGGCTGTCACCGCGCGTCTACGTCGAGTTCGACTACGCGAGCGGAGACGACAGGCCCGGCGGGGACGTCGGGACGTTCAATCAGCTTTTCCCGAACGCCCACTCGTTCCTGGGATACATGGACTACATCGGCCGTCAGAACGTCATCAGCCCCAACGCCGGGATCAGCATCAGCCCGATCAAGGACCTCACGCTGTCGCTCCAGCAGTACTGGTTCTGGCGGGCGTCGGATCGCGATGCGGTTTACAACAAGAGTAGTGGCGTGCTGCGGGCGGCGGGGACCAACCGCGACCGCTACTTCGGCGCGGAGACCGACGTGTACGGCATCTACAACTTCACCCGTCACCTCCTGGGCTATACGGGCTATAGCCACTTCTTCACCGGCGAGTTCCTCAACAAGACGGGCAAGCACAAGGACAGCGACTTCTACTACGCGGCGCTCCAGTACACCTTCTGAGCCGGCCGGTCTCCTCGGCCCGAATCGTAACCTTTCCCCCCTTCCGGGCGTCCAAAGCGCACACATATGTGGATCGTCCGACTCGCGCTGCGCCGGCCATATACCTTCGTCGTCCTGGCGCTGCTGATCGCGGTTCTGGGAGCCGTCTCGGTCGTCTCCATGCCGATCGACATCTTTCCGGAGATCAACATCCCGGTCGTCAACGTCATCTGGAGCTACTCCGGACTGTCGCCGACCGAGATGCAGGATCGAATCGTCACCGTCAGCGAGCGGGCGTTCACCACCACGGTGCAGGGGCTCGAGCACCTCGAGTCCGTGTCGCTGCGGGGCATCGCCGTCACCCGGCTCTATTTCCAGCCCAATGTGCCGATCGCAGGGGCCATCGCCCAGGTGAACGCCCAGGCGAACCAGATCGTGCGCCAGCTGCCGCCCGGCATCTTTCCGCCGCTCATCATCCAGTACAACGCGGCCAGCGTGCCGGTCGTGCTGGCCAGCCTGAGCAGCGACGTCCTGGCCGAGCAGCAGCTCAACGACCTGGGCAACAACTTCATCCGCCCGCAGCTCGTCACCGTTCCGGGCGCCGCCATCCCGGCGCCATACGGCGGCAAGCTGCGCGTGGTCAACGTCGACATCGACCCCGACGCGCTCTATGCCCGGGGGTTGTCGCCGCAGGACGTGGCGAATGCGATCTTCACCCAGAACGTCATCCTGCCGGCCGGCACGTCGAAGATCGGAACGCGCGAGTACGACGTCTTCATCAACAGCAGCCCCGAAGTCCTGAACGACTTGAACAAGATCCCGCTCCGCTACGTGAACGGGTCGCTGCTGTCGGTGGCGGATGTCGCCTTCGTCCACGACGGGTTCATTCCCCAGACGAACCTCGTCCGCCGCGACGGCCGCCATTCCGTGCTGCTGCCCATCCTCAGCAGCGGCACCGCATCGACGCTCTCGGTGGTGAGCGGCGCGCGCGCGCTGATGCCGAAGATCCTGGCCGGCCTGCCCTCGAGCCTCAAGGTCGATTTCCTGTTCGATCAGAGCCTGTTCGTCCGAGCGGCCATCACGGGCGTCGTCCGCGAGGGGGCCATCGCGGCCGGCCTCACCGCGGTGATGATCCTGCTGTTCCTGGGGTCGTG
>QHSB01000459.1 GCA_003220335.1 Candidatus Rokuibacteriota bacterium | reverse complement strand
TCGGGAAAGCCGCACACGCTGTCAGATCTGCGCGGCAAGAAGGTGCTGCTCGTCACCTGGGCATCGTGGTGAGGCTGCCGGCTCGACCTGCCCGTGTGGCAGCAGCTCTTCGGCGATCTCAAGGATCACAGCTTCATGGTGGTCGCCGTGGCCGAGGACAGCCGCGGCGCGGAGCACGTGCGGCCGTGGATCGAGCAGGCCAAGGCGGCATACTGGTGCCTGATCGATCCGGAGCACCGCGTGGCCTCGCTGTACGGGATGGCGAACGTGCCGCGCGCCGTGTGGATCGAGGAGCGCGGACGAATCGTACGCCCGCCTGAGACCGCGGGATCGACGGATCATTTTCGAAATATGGATCAGAAGGCGCTCACGATGTCGGCCGCCGATCAGGCGGCGCGGGATGCCGGCAAGGCGTTCTACGTCAACGCGGTCAAGGAATGGGTCACGACCGGACGACACGGGCTCGACGCTCCGGCGGCACGGGAGAAGCTGCCGCGCATCACGGCCGATATTGCGCTGGCGCTTGCACACTTCCGGCTCGGCGTGTGGCTGCGCAGGCATGGCGCCGTGGAGGAGGGGAGTCGCCATCTGGCCGAGGCCAGTCGGCTGCATCCAGAATCCTGGAACATGTGGCGCCAGTCGGCTGATCTCGAGGCGGTCGGCAGGGCAGCCGGACCGGAGTTCTGGGCACGCGTGCAAGCGCTGGGTGACAAGCCTTACCACAAGCCTCCCGACCTGCCCGGCTTCCCGACCTAGAGTCCGCGGTGTAGTGGAAGAGCACCGGTGATGGCCGCCCCTGGGCAGGCGGCGAGATACTGAGCTCTCCGAAAACTTGTGGGATACAAACCCGTCGAATCCGTTGGGGTGTCGAACGGGTTGTAGCATTCTGCATTTGCGGGCCTCCGCAACCATGAACGGCGAGGGGTTAGCGGACGCATGCCTACACTGCAACGATCCGCTCGGTTCATCGGGCCTCGTCCGTCTCACGCCATCATCACGTAAGCCACGCCGAGCGCCACCAGAGCGGCCGAAAGGACCAGTTCATATCGCATTCGCAGCGGAGGCACGAACTTGTAGATGAGGACGACGATGCCCAGGATCACCACCCACCACAGACTGGACATCCCGAGAAGGACCATGGCCACCATGAGCGCCGCGCTGCATCCAAGGCAGCTGAGGCCGTAGGGCAGCATCATCGCCGCCATCATCACGACCCAGGTCGCGGCGAAGGACTCGAGCGGGCCAAGGCCCATGTCCATTCCCTCCATTCCGGCCATGGAACGCCGGACGAGCCCGATCGCCAGAAGGAGCCGGTCGCCGTCCATCAGTTCTGATACTTGTCGCGACGGCGAACCCACCCAGCCGCGGCGGAGTCGCCCTCATCGCGGCCATTCGGTACGAGATCCATGTAGTGATAGGCGACGTTCAACATGTCGAGCTCACGCTCATAGGTCGAGTACGTGTGGTAGATCTGGCCGCCGTCCTTCAGGAACACGCTGATGCCGGGGGCCTCAGTCAGCCCCCACGGGCGGAGCTGGTAGTTATGGTCGAGCTTCCCGGTCTTCACCTCCTCCTGGGTGAAAGAGACGCGATAGTCCACGTTGAAGTCGCTGCCGAGCGATGAGAGCCACGGAAAGCCCCAGGCCATCCGTTTCTTGGAGGTGGCAAGCTTCGGGTAGGGAGCCCGTGAGACCGCGGCCACTGTGATGTCGCGGTGGTTCAGGTGGACGGTGATGCCGTTGAAGTTGTCCATCCAGAAGGAGCAGACGAAGACTGTCCAGGGTGTATGAGGGCCCGCGGTGTCGGGATTGAACATCGCGTGATAGATGACCAGCTGGCCGCGTCCCTCGAAGACGTCGCTGAGCGTCTGCGTCCCGCGCTCGCCCTGGAAGGTGTATTGCGTTCGACGAGCGCCCAGGGCAGATCGCGCCGCTCCCGGCTCAGCTGGTCACGCATCCGGGTGAACTCCTTCTCCTTCGCCAGGTGCCTCTTCCGCGCCCTGAGCCACTCGTCGTGTTTCACCACCTTGCGAGTTGCCATGTGATCCCTCCTTCCTCAAGCTCTCGTGACACTGCCCGTACAATATCTTGCCGTACGCGTACAAGCGTCTGACGATGAACCCGCACTAATGATCGGCGGGCGATACGCAGCGTGCTCAGCCTATGACAACAGCGATTGACAACTTTCTTGCGGACGGATTCGTCACGGTACGACGTGCCGTAGCCCCAGGTGTCGTGCGGGCGTGCGTCGCGCTGATCGAGGAAGAACTACGCGCGCGAGGCATTGATCCTCGCAATCGGGTGACGTGGACGAAGCCGGTCGTCCGCTTCCCTTGTCCCGAGGGCCCCACGTTTGCAGCCGCCGGCACGTCGCCCGCGCTCTGCACCGTGTACGACCAGCTCCTGGGCCGCGGCCGTTGGATTCCGCGCCAAGGCGTCGGCGGAACGATTCCAGTTCGGTTCCCGAGCACGAGTGATCCTGGCGACGCCGGTTGGCACATCGATGGCAGCTACGATGTCGGCGGACAGTGGTGGGTGAACGTGCAGAGTCGCGGCCGTGGACTGTTGGCGCTGTTCTTGTTCTCGGACGTGGGCGATCAGGACGCACCCACCGAAATTCTCGTGGGATCTCACCTTGACGTCCCCCGCGTCCTCGCACCGTTTGGTGCGCGTGGCGTCTGGAACGGCGACGTCGCCCGCGAGCTCCCCGCCTCAACGTTCCGACGCGTGCGCGCCCACGCAACGGGTCGCGCCGGAGACGTGTACGTATGCCATCCGTTCCTCGTCCATCGGGCGACGTGGCCGCATCGTGGGTCTGGACCACGAATCCTCGCCCAACCCGCAATCGAGTATCCCCAGCCATTCGCGCTGCGCGAGGACAGCGATGTCTGCGCGGTGGAGCGCGCGATTCTCCGCGGCCTCGAGCGGCGCGACTCGTAGCAGCAGCGCTGCTATGACCGGCTCGGTGCGTCCGCCGGAGATGACCGCGGACGATGTTTGCGGCTTTCTCAGCCTGATGGACGCCCGCGGCATTCATGTCTGGCTGGACGGGGGCTGGGGGGTGGACGCCTGCCTCGGCGACCAGACGAGGCCTCACTCCGACCTCGACATCGTCATCGAGCAGCGCCACGTAGACGTAGCCACAACCGCGCTGAAGCGTCTCGGGTACGAACCGGTGCCGCGTCCTGATACCCGCCCGTGGAACTTCGTTCTTGGAGATGACACCGGGCGCCAGATCGACTTCCACGTCATCGTGCTCGACGAACGCGGTCGTGGCCTCTACGGTCCGCCGGGGACTGAGGACCACTATCCCGCCGAGGCGCTGATCGGGAAGGGTACCGTGAATGGCCGCGCCGTCGACTGCATCACGCCCGAGTGGCTGGTGCGATTCCACACGGGCTATCGGGTTGACGCGACGGATTGGGCCGACGTCTCCGCACTCTGCGCGCGCTTTGGCATTCCAATCCCTCGGGAGTACCTCGGATTCCTATAGGCGATGTCGGCCGGCGAGAGGCGCGCGAGGTGCCGCCTGCGGACACGGCATGCCCCGCGGGACTGCTACCATGCTGTGCCATGGTCTCGGGCCAGGGCGAGTGGTTCGCCGACGAATCGATCTGGGAGGACCTCTATCCGTTTCATTTCCCGGAATCCGCATTTACGGTCGCCGATGAACAAGTGGAGAAGATTCTCCGGCTCGCTGGCATTGGGAGTGGGAAGGTTCTGGATCTCTGTTGCGGTCCGGGCCGGCATGCGGTCGCGCTCGCGAAGCGAGGCTTTGCCGTGACCGGGGTCGATCGAACATCATTCCTGCTCGAGCGTGCACGAGCGCGCGCGGCGCAAGCCAATCTGCCGGTAGAGTTCGTGCTCGAAGATATGCGGCGCTTCAGCCGTCCGGCGACATTCGATCTGATCATCAACATCTTCACCTCGTTCGGATACTTTGACGACCGGGCGGATGACCTCCGCGTGCTCAAGCTCGTTCGCGAGAACCTCAGGCCGGGTGGGGTCTTCGTACTCGAAATGGTGAGTAAGGAACGCCTTGCTAGGCTGTTCCAGGCGACGACGTCGACGGAGTTACCAAACGGGGACGTCCTGTTCGAGCGACACGAAATCGTCGACGACTGGACGCGAGTACGCAACCGCTGGACCTTGATGAGAGAGGGTGACACTCGAACATTCGAGTTCACCCACCGGATTTATTCCGGGCAAGAGTTGAAGGACTTGCTGGCGTCGGCAGGATTGGCCGGCGCGCGCGTGTATGGAGATCTCGCCGGCGGCGCATACGGCTTCGACGCGCAGCGGCTCGTCGTCGTCGCGCGTACATCCCTCTGATACGGTTCTGATCATGGTTACGCATCGCAGGTGTGAGGAACGATGAGCCTGAAGGGCACGGAATTTACCGGAGAGAGCGCCGTTTATTACGATCATGTCGCTACTGGCGTCGATGGGGATGTCGCATTCTATGTCGAGGAGGCTCGCTCGGCCGGATCCTCATCCCGATGGCGGCGGCGGGACTCGAAGTCGTCGGGCTCGATGCTTCTCACGACATGCTCATGATCGCTCGCAACAAGCTTGAGGTCCTGCCGCCGGAGGTACGGCGCCGTGTGCAGCTCGTCGAAGGCGATATGCGACGTTTGATCCGAGGGTGCAAAATCTTGCCGCCCGCACCTGGTCGATGCCAGCGAACAGGCGCCGAGAGTTCGTGCATCCACGAAGTGTGGTAATCGGGTCACCATCAAGGAAGAAGTCACCTATGATCTCGAGCGACAGATGGTCGGAGGTGCATTCGTGTTTCGACGAGGTCAACACCACGACCGGTAAGATCGTGGAGACGATTCGTTCGCCGTTGACTCTCCGCTACGTCTTTCGCGATGAGATGGAGCATCTGCTCACAGTTGCCGGCTTTCGAATCGACACACTGTTCGGCGACTTCAAACGTGGACCGTTTCATGCCGGCGGCGAGCAGATGTGGGTGGCGGGCCGGCGCTGAACCGGCAAAGCTCCTCCGGGCCAGCCAACTAGCGTCGCGGAGGAACTGCAACACCGGAGGCGTCCGCCACACCTCCTCAGTATCGGGATCATCATGGGCCTGTTGCTCGGCGAGAGGGGCTAGGCTCTCCGAGAACTCTCCGAGGACAGGCCACAAGGAGCCCCAACGGGCGCCAAACGTGGCTGAAGGGCTACGTCGTGCGAAGGTCGGCGATCAGGTCACGCGTCTCCAGGGTCGGCGGTCGCGTGTTGGGATTGCAAGTGCCAGCAACACCACGCCGAACGAGCCGGTACGGATACTGGCGGACGACAACGCCCTCGTCAGGTCAAAGGCTTGCTCATCGCAAATGAGCGATCTTAAGCTGAAGGAATATCGAATGCCATCTGGGGCAGTGGGCGGAATGAAGGGGGATCGCCATGAAGGTCGACGAGGCAAGCCTTTCTACCGACCTCCAAGGCTCCATTCTAACGCCGGCTGAGCCAACCGGCTGGGGCGTCGTCGTCCTAGCGGGGTCAAGCGGAAGGGTCGATGTTGCACGCGCCAAATTGTTGGCAGGGCTGGGGGCCGTATGCATCGCCCTTCGTTACTTCGGTGGTGAGAGACAGCCACCTGGAATCTGTGAGGTTCCGCTAGAAGTTTTCACGCGGGCAACCGATCGGCTGATCGAAGAGGGCTGCGAAAGGGTTGCCTATGTTGGAACCGTAGCGTGGCCTCAACGATCATCATGGACGCGTGGCGGAGTTCCGCTGCCTTTCATCAAATATGATGAAACGTGGCGACCGGAGAGGCGCGAAGGATTGGTAACGTATCGGAGCCTCTACGAACGGAGTCTGCAGATGGGTGCAGACGATGTGTCCGCCGCGACGATTCCGATCGAGAAAGCTCGAGCGAAAATTATCCTGGTTGCGGGTCGTGACGACGCGCTTTGGCCATCCGACGTGTTCGCCAAATCAATAGAGGAACGACTCGCATCGGCCGGCAAGAGTGCGACATTGATTCAGCATCCCAAGGCCGGGCATCGTCTGCTCTTCCCGAGCGAAACAACTCCTCGGTCTATTCAGCATGCGCACGGCGGCAGTGATGAGGCAGATGCGGAACTCGGTCGCTCGGCGTGGGACGCGATATCAGCTCTTCTTCGGCAATGATCCCCGTTCGTTAGGTGCAACTCGGACGGCGATACCCGCGTAGCGAAGCGAGACATCGCCAGACGGATACTTCCTGGCCTCCAGCAGCTCGAGCGTCACGCTCTTCGATACGCCCTCGAGCAACCGTCGGCCGTCACCGAGGAACACCGGGCACACGACGAACTGATACTCATCGATGAGACCGTGCTGCGTCAGCTGCGACACGATCGATCCGCTACCGAAGATCATCATGTCCTTGCCGGGCCGCTGCTTCATGGCCGCGATCTCGTCCACGTCCAGCTCACGGACGAGGCGAGCGTTGTTCCACGTCACTTCTTTCAGTGTTCGGGAGAAAACGAGCTTGGTCGCCTCGTTCATCCAGACGGCGATCACTCGGTGCTCTCGCGACTGTTGCCCTGGACGGTGAGGATCCGGCGCCGTGGCGGAGTCTTGCAAGGCCTTCCGCCAGAATCTTTCGAAGAGTTCGTAGGTCCGGCGCCCGAAGAGCACGGTGTCGGCAGCCGGCATGCCCGTCGCGGCGGCCTTGGCCTGCTCGTCGTCGGGCACGACCCAGTTCAGGTTGCCGTCGGCACCCGCGAAGTAGCCATCGGCGGTGAGCCAGTCGAAGGCGAGGATGCGGCGCGCGGAAGCCACACTTGAAGTCTACCGAGCCGCGTCAAGTGTATCTCTTCGGGCACGTCCAACTATGGCCGCCACCCTCATGTCGGACCTGTTCAGGGGCGGAATCCCTTAGGACTTCGCTTTCTTCGAAGGTTTCGACTTGCCAGAACGGTTGAGGGCGACCGCTTGGCGAACGAGCGCCTTGAAGGCGGACTCGTCAACTTCTTCTCCTTGGTGGATGTCGATCGCGCGGCGTGCGTTGCCGTCGAGACTCGAGTTGAAGAGACGGGCCGGATCCTTCAGAGACGCGCCCTTGGAGAAGGTAAGCTTCACGACATTCTTGTAGGATTCGCCAGTGCAGATGATGCCGTCGTGCGACCAAATCGGAGTGCCCATCCACTTCCATTCCTCGACGACGTCCGGGTCGGCTTCCTTGATGAGCTTGCGCATTCTGCTGAGGGTTTCCCCACGCCAGTCCCCGAGTTCGGCGATTCTTCGCGAGATGAGCTCCGATGCCGACTGGCCTTGGCTCGCGCCCGACTCTTTCATGTTCTCATCCTAGAAGTTCCAGAGAAACGCAGGAGCCTGTTCATGGTCGTTACAGTGCGCGGAGTGTGGCACGCAGGACTGGAACGGTCAAATGTTACGAGACTATTACGGTCGGGCGCCGCCTTCGTTTTTCGATTGCTGCAATGCCGCTACAGGCAGGTCTCTGATGATGTACACGAGCGTGGCGAGGCTTGGCATCGAGCGTCTAGCCTAACGTTCGCCGGTTCACGACGTAGCTTTACTGGCAACGGGTCCGGCGGTCAAAGCCGATGAAGCAACGTTTCGCTTGAGGCCCCCACGGGTGGCTGGCTGACGGGGGGTACCGGGGCGGCTCTCCGGGGCTGGCCTCCCTCGCGTTAGCACGCGCGCCCGGCGCGAGAGACAGAAATTAGAGTAGGCCACCACCGCAATCGCGTAACATTCGCAGGGTTCGTTCTCGGCAGCGCGGGCACGTCGAGCCGCTAGAGCACCTCGGGCCGCTTAGAGGAGGAGCAGCAATGATTCTGATTACCGGGCGACCGGGATGGTGGGCAGCGAGCGCGTGGATCGTCTCAAGACTGGGCGCCTAGCGTCACAGTGGAGGGGGCGTGCTTCGCGCGTCACTCACCGTGACTGTTAGAGCGCAAATCATTCTCCTCGATCGTTTCAACACCATGCTACGTACCAGAGCCATTGTTGCTGCTGCACTATCCGTTTTCACGGTCGCGTGCGCCGAGCCACCTAAGAGAGTGAACCCTGTGGGCCTCTCCTTTGTCGCGTATGAAGACACTGCCCGCCGCAGTTGGACTGGGCCTCAGGACCGCCCATTGGCCACGGCGGTCTGGTATCCCGCAGCGCCGGGAAGCCGCGAATCGGAATGGCGGGTCGGCATCTTCAACGCCGGGTGGAACGCACAACATGCAGCGCTGTCCGCTGCGACCAGCAAACGTGCGTTGATCGTCCTATCGCACGGAACCGGCGGTGGAGCGGCAGGAATGGCCTGGCTTGCGGAGACGCTCGCGTCAAATGGCTATATCGTTGCTGCTGTAAATCACCACGGCAACACCGCGGCCGAACCTTCATACCAGCTTCAAGGGTTCATCCTGGTGTGGGAACGGGCGAGGGATATTTCGGTCCTCATCGACAAGTTGTTGGCCGACCCACAGTTTGGTGCTCACATAGACCCATCCCGAATCGGAGTCGCAGGGTTCTCGCTGGGTGGGTATACCGCGTTGGCAACGGTTGGCGCCAGGTTTGCGCATCAGCAGTGGAAGAGTTTTTGTGCCGGCCAGCCAGCAGAGCCAAGCTGCAACTTGCCCCCGGAAGCGTCCTTCTCGATGGCGGACGTCCAGCGACTTCTCGATCACGATGATCGTGTCAAGGAGGCGGTGAGCCACTCGCACGAGTCATTCCGCGATGCACGAGTCAGGGCAGCATTCGCAATTGCCCCGGTGCTCGGGCCCGTCATGACAAAGGCCAGTCTGGCTGAAGTTGAGGTTCCGGTCCGCATCATCGTCGGCTCGAAAGATGACCAGGCATTTCCCGACGTCAACGCGAGGCCGATAGCGTCCGCAATTCCGAACGCTGAAATCGAGATTATCCCCAACGTCACGCACTACACGTTCCTCGCCAGATGCAACCTCTGGGGTAAAGTCGTTGCGCGCTCGCTCTGCGCTGACCCTGACGAGATCGATAGAGAGGAAGTGCACAGAAGGGGTCAGCGTCGACGCTCTCAAATTCTTCAACCGCACACTGCAAAGATAACCGGCGGCAATATAGCTGTCGCAATCTTACAGGAAGTAATCGGAGAGATTCGCGCGTGGGTCGCATCATTAGCGTTCACGAATATGACCTCAAGCCAGGGATCAACATCGGGCAGTCGAACGCATTCCCGGGACACAGAAGCACGCGGCCTGCTGTAGCGACTTGGACTCGTGGCACATCACGCGAGAACGTCCTACTTCATCGTGGTGACCTGCGTGCTGCGGTTTGGACTTGTGACCGGCGGGTTTTCGGCTGCCGCTCCAGACCCGCAAGAACCATCTCGATATAGGCGTCGGACAGCGCCGCGTTGTCATACGGGACGAGAAGTCGATGGTAGGTCGGGCCGTACAGAGCATCCAACTCGAGCTGATGCCATCCGGGTTGCACGCGCGTCAGCGCTGATACCGTACAGATGGGCGTTGCGAACACGTGCCGCGGAATCGTTGGTGCGCTGAGGTCAAAGGAGACACGAGAATGAGCAACTCATCAGTGGGCGACGCGGCGATCGCCGTTGTTCGCCGGAACACCGAGGAGGTACAGGGCAAAGGCAACTGGCGCCTGTTCGAGGAACTATTCGCCGATGACTTTGTCGACCACACGCCGCAGCCTGGCACGACACCCGATAAAGACGGGGTGCGGGTGCTGTACAAGCGCCTGCGTGCCGCGTTCCCCGACTTCCATCCCGAGATCCATTGGCAGGCGGCGGCCGGCAACCTCGTGACCACCTACAAGACCTATCACGGCACCCACCAGGGGGAG
>QHSB01000733.1 GCA_003220335.1 Candidatus Rokuibacteriota bacterium | reverse complement strand
CCAGCACCTTGCGGGTGTTCTCCTTCTGCTCCTGGATGCCCCGAACGATGTCCTTCACCATCGGCGCGAACGCGGCGGGGTTGCCGATCCCCTCGGCGATTCGGTTGGCGATCTCGAGGCGCCGCGCCAGTGGCAGCAGCGGCACCCACCGGCCCGGCCAGAGCCCGCTGGGGACGGGCCCGACGCCGCGGTGGTGTTCGACGGGCAAGCCTACGTTGACGGCGATGCCTAGCGCCTGAGTCGTGCGCGGCGTTTGACATGCCCCGTCCCTCGCCCTAGAGTCCCGGCCACCATGACGGATGGCGATCTCGGGCGCTTCCTGCTCCGTATCGCGCTCCCGCCGGTTCGCCTCGGGCTCTACGTCAAGCGTCTCCAGGCGCGGAGCGCCGATCCGGCGGCGCGCGTGGTGGCCATCGACGAGCTGCGACGCGCGGCGCGGATCCGCGTGACCTGACGACCCAGCGCGGGCTCCGCGCGGGCGGTGTCGCGCTCGTTACCTTGGCGTTCGTCGCGGGCGCGATCATCAACTCCCTTGATAACCGCGAGTGGTAATCACCCGGCGCAGCGCGCTCGTGTCGCTCATGTCGCTGCTTGCCGCACCATGAGACCGCCTCGACCTCTCGCGCCCGTTGCCGCACTCCTCTGTTCCGCGGCAACTCGCGGCCCGAACCTTGGTCGAGTTTGTCAACATCTGCGCTCCAGGCGATGTGTGAGGAGATCTGCCAGGAGGTGACGTCTTCGCAGTAGCGGCTATATGATTGGCCCCTATGCGGCGCGACTATCCGAGCCAGCACGGCTGGCGCGATCACGCCGCCCTGTTCCTGGACGTGCGCGCGGAGGAGCCGTGACGGCCGGGTACTGGGAACGGGAGGGGCTCGAGCGCGCGATCCTCGGCGCGCTCGCGGCGGCGGGCCGCGACGTCGACGCGCTCACCGTCGACGCCCTCGCGCCCGCGGATCACTTCCACGGCGGTGGCAAGGCGGCGACCGATCGTCTCGCGCGACTGGCTGGCATCCGTCCCGGCATGCACGTCCTCGACGTCGGCGGCGGACTCGGCGGCCCGGCGCGAACGCTGGCGACCTATGGCGCGCACGTCACCGTGGTGGATGTGACAGAGTCGTTCGTCCGCACCGGAGCCGCGCTCACGGCGCGGCTCGGTCTCGCCGATCGCGTCGAGCATCGCGTAGGCGACGCGCTCGCGCTGGACGTCCCAGCCGCGAGTTTCGATCTGGTGTGGACACAAAACAGCGGGATGAGCATCCTGGACAAGGAGCGTCTCTACCTCGGCTTCGCGCGCGCGCTGCGCCCGGGCGGGGTGCTCGCGATCCAGGAGCCGATGGCAGGTCCCGTCCAGCCCGTGATTTTCCCGGTGATGTGGGCGCGCGACGCGTCGTCGAGTTTCCTTCGCACGCCGCCGGCGATGCGCGCGGTGATGGAGGCCGCCGGATTCCGCGTGCGTGTCTGGGACGACGTGACAGCGGAAACGGCCGGTCCGGGGACCGCGGACGAAATCCCGCCCTACTTTGCGTCGCGCATCATCATGGGCGACGCGCTCGACGCGATCGTGCGCGCCGGCCATCGGAACCGCGAGGAAGGCCGGATCGTGTTGATTCAGGCGGTTCTCGACCGTCCCTGACGGAGCGCCCACGGACCGCTGACGTCATCAGCGTGCCCAGTTGAGGGCGTCGATCAGGCCATTGGCGTCCGCGACGAGCCGGCGAGCTCGGCGTCGAGGCGGCGGATCTCCGCCTCCATGGGCTCGAGCTGCGCGCGGGTGCCGTCGAGCTGAGCCTGCAGCGCCCCGCGCTCGCTTCGGGCCCTGGTCTCGTCCTGGGCGTGGAACTCCGCCTGCGCGCGCTCGATGTCCGCCTGCCCGGCCCGCCACGCGGCGTCGATCGCCTTTTCGAGGTCCGCGCAGGACACCGCCGTCCGCGTCGCCTCCAGGCGCGCCTTCATCGCCTTCGCGCCCTCCAGGTAGATGTCGACGTGACGCTGCTCGTGGGCGGCGACCCGCGCGACGAAGCGCTCCCAGCGGTCGCGGAGGTCGGCCGGCAGGTCTTCCGGCGTCTCGTGGCGCGGCAGCATGACCACGAGGTGGAGCGTGACCGTCAGCGACGGAAAGACGCAGGGGACGGCGCGGACGTCCACGTCGCCCGAGCCCAGCTTCCAATCCGCGGACGTCAGGCCTATTGCGCGCTGGCCGCTCGTCTCGACGAGGCCGTTGGCGTCGATGCCCGCGAAGATCGCCGGCGTCGTCGTCCCGCGCACCGAGTAGTAGCGGGTCGAGACGCTCGTCTCGACCACGACCGGCTGCCGCGGCGGCGCGGGCGGCGGGCTCGAGCAGGCGGTGAGGCCGAGGCCCGCGAGCAGTGCGAGCGCGGCGACCGCGCTCCGGGATGCGCCGAGTCTGCGCGGGCTCAGAACTGTCCCGACGCGCCGCCGCCGCCGGACGCGCCGTCGCCCGGGGCGAAGCCCTTCTCGGCAGACGCCGGAGCGACCGGCCCAGGTGTCAACGCTGCCGTGCCCCACGACTCCGAGAACGCCACGACGTCGGTCGCCTTCGCGTTGCCGATTACCACGGCGGCGGAGACGCAGCGGCGCACAGCTCCGCGGCGACGTAGTGCTCGCTGGCGAGTGCGAGGTGGTTCGCCGTCATCGCACGCGTCTCGCCGGCTTCGTGAACGTGCAGCGCGCCCGCCGCGCGGTCGTCTTGAGGTACGCGTACAGCGCCGGCTTCTGCGGGTCGAGATCCTGACCGGCGCGCATCGCGTCAACGATCTCAGATGCGGTGGCGTCGCGGGCGCATTCAAGGTCGCTCTCGTTTGACAGGGCGCCGTTCACCCAGGCGAGCTGCCACGCGTCGGGCCAGCCGCGGAAGTCCTTGAGCGAGGGGACGCCCTCGGGGCACTCCCGCCCGGAGACTTTGCACCCGTCGGCGCCAGCGGGCCGAACGAGCGCCGGAACCGGCGACGTCGTCCGGTGGCCGCGCAGCTCCATGCACTGACGGGACCGCGCCATCGCGTATCGGTCCAACCCGGCGCCGCGGTCCGCCTCGCGCGCGCACTCGGCGATGTCCTCATTGAGCGATTCGAGCCGCTGCCTCGCCGGGGACGGCGGCAGCGTTTGCCCGAGCACTGAGTTGATGTCTACCGGCGGCGGCGAGGGACGCGTCGTGCAGCCCGCGAGCGCCAGAACTGTGAGGACGGTGCAAGTGAGCCGAGTCATCGCACGACCTGAACCTTCGGGACCGGCCCCGGCGCCAGCCACTCGCAGCTCTTTGAGCGGTCAGGGTTAGCCTTCACGACGACCTGACCGTGCTCGTCAGAGGTAATCAAGGCCGGGCTCGTGTCGCGGGTGCAGACGCAGCCCGAGTTGGTCAGCGTGAGAGCGAACGCGGCCGCCAGGAGGCTGGAGAGCCTCCATCTTGTCCGGCTGGTCATAGAACGCGTCTCCTGGATCATCCGGCGCGCGGCGAAGTGCCGCTGGTACGGCGGGGATTCCAGAATAACCTATAAGCACAGAGACGCGGCGGAACCAGGAGAGGCGGTACGCGCGCCGGCGATTCACCGCCGGCCCGGCCAGGAACGAGCCCGCTGGGGGCGGGTCCGACGCCGCGGTGGTGTTCGACGGGCAGGCCTACGTTGACGGAG
>QHSB01000041.1 GCA_003220335.1 Candidatus Rokuibacteriota bacterium | reverse complement strand
GGTGGCCAGGCACACGGCGAGCGAGAACACGATGACCCACGCGCGGTAGGTCGGCAGGAACATGAACCCAAGGTTGTAGCCGCCGCTGAGCTGCGACGGGATGCCGTAGGGCAGGCCCGAGGAGCCGTACTCGTGACGGAACACGCCCTGGACGATCAGCGCGACGCCGAAGGTGAGGAGCAGGCCGTAGAGGTGATCCAAATGGTAGAGACGTTTCAGCATGGTGCGTTCGAGGACGATCCCGAACAGGCCGACCACGATGGGAGCCAGGAGCAGCGACCACCAGTAGCCGAGGCCGGTCCACTGCAGCGCGAAGTACGCGACGAAGGCGCCCAGCATGTACTGCGCGCCGTGCGCGAAGTTGATGATGTTGAGCAGGCCGAAGATGACGGCGAGCCCGAGGCTCAGCATGGCGTAGAAGGCGCCGTTGATCAGCCCGATGAGGAGCTGACCCATGAGCGCCTGGATCGGAATGCCGGACACCCGCTACTTCTTCACGAGCGGGCAGTCGCCCTGGTCGAGCGGACGGAAGGCCTGCTCGGCCGGAATGGTCGAGCGCAGCTTGTAGTAATCCCACGGCCCCTTCGACTCCGAGGGCTTCTTCACCTCGAAGAGATAGGCGGGGTGCACCTTGCGGCCGTCGGCCCGGATCGTCCCCTTGCCGAAGAGGGGATCGTCGGTCGGCATCGCCTTCATCTTCGCGATCACCTGCGTGCCGTCGTCGCTCTTGAGCGCCTCCACCGCTTTCAGATAATGCAGCGTCGCCGAGTACACGCCGGCGTGGATCATCGTCGGGTGGATCTGGCGGTTGCGCTCCGCGAACTTTTTCGCGAACGCGCGCGTCTTGTCGTTCGTGTCCCAGTAGAACGTCTCGGTCATGATGAGGCCCTGGGCCTTGTCGAGCCCGAGCGCATGCACGTCGGTGATGAACACGAGCAGGCCGGCGAGGTTCTGGCCGCCCTTGACGAGGCCGAACTCGGCCGCCTGCTTGATCGCGTTCGTGGTGTCGCCGCCGGCGTTGGCGAGGCCGATGATCTTGGCCTTCGACGCCTGCGCCTGCAGCAGGAACGACGAGAAGTCCTGCGTGTTCAGCGGATGCCGAACCTTGCCGAGCACCTTGCCGCCGGCCTTGGTCACCACCGCCTCGGTGTCACGCTCCAGGGCGTGGCCGAAGGCGTAGTCGGCGGTGAGGAAAAACCAGGTGTCGCCGCCCGTCTTCACGATGGCGTTGCCGGTGCCGTTGGCGAGCGCCCACGTGTCATACGTCCAGTGGATCGTGTTCGGCGAGCACGCCTTGCCCGTGAGGTCGGCGGTGGCGGCACCGGAGACGAGCAGCGCCTTGCCCTTGTCGCGCACGATCTGGTTCAGGGCCAGCGCGACGCCGGAGTTCGGCACGTCGACGATGACGTCGACCTTGTCGACGTCCAGCCACTGGCGCGCGATCGACGAGCCGACGTCGGGCTTGTTCTGGTGGTCGGCGGACACGATCTCGACCTTCATGCCCTTCTTCTCGGCGCCGAAATCCTCCACCGCCATGCGGGCGGCCACGACCGAGCCCTGCCCCGCCAGGTCGGCGTAGAGGCTCGACTGGTCGTTGAGCACCCCGATCTTGATCACGCCGTCGGACACCTGGGCGTGGACGGAGGCGGCGGCGACGGCGAGCGCCGCCACCAGTGTCGCGATCCCAAGCACCTTCATCGCTGGCTCCTTTCTAGACCCCGAGATACTCGTGCAGCCTGTCCATGTGGGCGTCGAGCTCCGCGTTGACGATGGCGTCGACGACGCGCCCATGCTCCATGACGTAATGCCGGTCGGCCACGGTGGCCGCGAACCGGAAATTCTGCTCGACGAGGAGGATCGTGAAACCCTCCGACTTCAAGCGCCGGATGGTGGCGCCGATCTGCTGGACGATCACCGGGGCCAGGCCCTCCGTCGGCTCGTCCAGCAGCAGCAGGCGCGCGCCCGTGCGGAGAATGCGCGCGATGGCCAGCATCTGCTGCTCGCCGCCCGAGAGCTTGGTGCCCTGGCTGCCCCGGCGCTCGCGGAGGTTGGGAAACAGCGCGTGGATGGCCTCGACGGACAGGCCACCGGCCCTGACGTGGGGCGGCAGCATGAGATTTTCCTCGACGTTGAGGCTGGCGAAGATGCCGCGCTCTTCCGGGCAGAAGGCGATGCCGAGCCGCGCGATCTGATTGGAGGGCCGCGCGATCAGCTCGTGGCCCTCGAAGCTCACCGAGCCACGGCGCCGGGCGACGATGCCCATGATCGACTTCAGGGTGGTCGTCTTGCCGGCGCCGTTGCGGCCGAGCAGCGTCACCACCTCGCCCGGGCGCACGTCGAAGACGACGCCGTGCAGGATGTGCGACTCGCCGTACCACGCGTGCAGGTCGCGCACGGCCAGGAGCGGCGCGCGCTCAGGCATGGCCCGAGCCCATGTACGCCTCGACCACCTCGGGATTGCGCGAGACGCTCGCGTAATCGCCCTGGGCCAGCACCTCGCCGCGCGCCAGGACCGTGATGGTGTTCGACAGCGTCTCCACCACGCTCAGGTTGTGCTCCACCATGAGCACCGTGCGGTCGGCGGCCACGCGCCTGATGAGCGCGGTGATGCGGTCCACGTCCTCGTGGGTCATGCCGGCCGTCGGCTCGTCGAGCAGCATCATCTCGGGGTCCAGAGCCAGCGTGGTGGCGATCTCGAGCGCGCGCTTGCGGCCGTAGGGCAGCTCCGCCGCCGGCGTCGCCGCGAACTCGGCCAGCCCCACCGCGTCGATCAGCTCCAGCGCGCGCGCGTTGAGGGCGTCGAGCACGCGCTCGCTGCGCCAGAAGTCGAAGGAGGCGCCGCGCCGGCGCTGCAGCGCGATGCGCACGTTCTCCAGCACCCTGAGGTGCGGGAAGACGGCCGAGATCTGGAAGGAGCGCACGAGCCCCATGCGCGCGATGGCGGCGGGCTTGCTGCCCGTGATGTCGTGCCCGTTGAAGCGGATGCGGCCCGCCGTCGGCGTGAGGAAGTGCGTCAGGAGATTGAAGCACGTCGTCTTGCCGGCGCCGTTGGGCCCGATCAGCGCGTGGATGGAGCCACGCCGCACGCGCAGGCTCACGTTGTTCACGGCCACGAAGCCGCGAAACTCCTTGGTGAGCCCCTCCGTCTCGAGGATGACGTCGGCGCTGGTCATTGTAGAGGAGCGCGAGGCCGGCTCATGCCGTGGGTGGCCTGTTCGAGGCGCGTGCCGGCGGCGGATGGAACACGGGCTCGCGCTTCTCGTTCCACGCGCGGTTGGCCTCGCCCGTCTCCCACGAGCGCATGCAGTCGTCCTGCGCGCGCAGCACGTCCTCGACGAGGGCGCGCGGGTCGGCGTGGAACGACGCCTGCAGCAGCCGCTTGATGTGGCCGTTGGCCGTGGGCGCCTGGTGGCGCAGCCGCTCGAGCAGCGCGGCCAGCGCGGCGTCCACCTCGCCCGGGGCGCAGACGCGCGTGACGAGGCCGATGGCGCATGCCGCTTCGGCGGAGATCTCGTCGTTGAGCAGCGACAGCTCCTTGGCGCGCGCCAGCCCGATCAGGCGCGCCAGCCGCAGCACGGAGCCGTCGGGGATGATGCCGTGGCGCGAGGCGCCCAGCCCGACGACGGCGTCGCTCGTGGCCAGCCGGAGGTCGCAGGCCACCGCAAGCTGCAGGCCGCCGCCGATCGAGTAGCCGTGCAGGACGGCGATGGCCACCTTCGGCATGTCCTCCAGCAGATTCAGCGCGCGGATCCAGTGACGATAGAACGGCTCGTCGATGACGCCGGCCGCGAGCGCGGTGCGGTCCATGCCCGAGCAGAACGCGCGGCCCGCGCCGCGCACCACGACGGCGAACGTGGCGGCCTCGCCCGCCGCCCGCTCGACGCAGTCCACGAGCGTCGCGGCCAGTGCGGTGTCGAGCGCGTTGAGCACGGAGGGTCGGTTGAGGGTGATCCAGCTCACGCCGTCCCGCGCCTCATAGATGACGGGAGGGGACGTGCTATGCTTCGCAGCCGCGGGTTCAGCCATGGAGAGTGCGGCCTAACGTATGGAAAAACCGCGATACTGTCAAGGAGACGGCCGATGGCGCGAGTGAGCCGACGTGACTTCCTCACGACGTCCGCGGGCGCGCTGGTGGCCGTCGGCGCGCCGCGCATCGGTCACGCGCAGACGGCGGTCAAGGTCGGCACGGCTGTGCTCGGTGACTACGCGCTCGCGGGGCCGTTCATCGTGGCCGAGCGGAAGGGCTTCTTTAAGATAGAGGGCCTGGAGGCTGAGTTCGTCCCGTTCCGCGGCGGTCCGAACCTCGTGAAGGCCGTCATCGCGGGCGAAATCCTGCTCGGCGCCGCCGGCGCGACCGACATCCTCGTCTTCCGCGAGGCGGGCATGCCGCTGAAGATGGTGGCCACCCAGACGGAGGGCAACCACTTCACGCTCAACGTCGCGCCGGACGTCCAGTCCGTCGCCGACCTGAAGGGCAAGGCCATCGGCGTCACCTCCGTCGGCGCCACCACGTGGGTCTTCGCGCGGCTCGTCGCCAAGCAGCAGGGGTGGGACCCCGACCGGGACGTGAAGATCGTCGGGCTCGGCGGGCTCGACGCGCAGCTGGCGGCGCTGACGCGCAAGGAGATTCACGCGTACGTGTGGGGCGACGGCGGCGCGGTCACCCAGCTCGCCGGCAAGAGCAAGGTCCTGATGCGGCTCGACGCCGTCACGCCGCAGTGGATCAGCCAGATCCAGTACGTGTCCGAGGACGGCATCAAGAAGAACGCCGACCACATCCGCAAGGTGCAGAAGGCCATCTTCTCGGCCGCGCGCTTCATGAAAGACCAGCCGAGCGAGGCTGCGAAGATCGTCGCCGCCAAGATCGGCTGGAATCCCGAGGCGGTGCTGGCCGCGCACAAGATCTCGAGCCCGCTGTTTTCGCTCGACGGCCAGGTGAGCATGCAGGCGCTCGGATCCATGCAGGAGGTGCTTCTCGAGCAGGGCGTGATCAAGAAGAAGCTGCCCCTCGAGGAGCACGTGGCGCGCGAGTTCTTCCCCGTCCGGTTGTGAGCCGCGCCCGTCTCGTCCTCGCCGTCCTCCTGCTGCTGGTCGCCGCGCCCGCGACCGCGCACGCGCAGGTCTTCCTCGCCAGCAAGCCGAACCCGCCCTTCGAGATCGGGCCCCTCTTCGTCCGCGCGAGCGTGACGCCCAAGCTCGGAGCGATCGACGTCAACGTCATCTGGAGCGTCGTGCTGCCGGCGACGCGCTCGGCCGCCGGCATCGAGCAGGATCTCTATCTGATGTGGCCGGGCAGTCTCGTGCCCGACGCCAAGCTGGGCAAGAGCGATCCGGGGCTCGAGAAGTACATCACCGACCGCGGATTCGTGCTGAAAACCTCAGGCCGTCTGGCCCTGACGGCGCAGAACCTCTATCGCACGGGCAACGATCGCGCCGAGCCCGTCGCGGGGGGCGCGCACTTCGTGACCTTCGTGCGCGAGGACTCGGGCCCGCTCGGCAGCACGATGCCCGCGTCCTTCATTCGCATTCCCTGGGACCCGCGCGCGCTCAACCGCGCCTATCTCATGCGGCTGAGCATGAAGACCGACGGCCTCATCCGTCCCAAGCGGGGGACGTGGGTGGAGCACACGCTCTGGGGTCAGCGGTACCGCCTCTCGCTGTCCTTCAACGAGGTGCGGCAGCGCGCGCTGTTCCGACTCTATCTCGAGCACCGTGACCGCATGGTGCGGCTCAGCGAAGACCCCGCGCAGCTGCTCATCGACTTCGCCGACAACGACCGCCTGAAGATCGACGAGCTGGCCCCGGCCTCCGCCACGCGGCAGCCGAGCGAGACGCGCGCCAAGACCGAGCGCATCTCGTTGTTCCTCGACCGCTCGGAGGGACTCACACCGCAGGTGCTGATGGTCCAGTTCGGCTACTTCTCGGGGCTGCAGTCATGGGCGCCCGTGCTGATCCCGCTCGCCATCTTCGCGGCCGGCAATATCGGCGGCGTGCTCATGCGCAACATCGCGGAGCGGCTCAGCAAGCGCTGGGCGGGCCGGGTCGGCGTCTGGCGCAAGACGGGCGAAGACGTGATGCGGGAGACGGGCGTGGTGCTCGACCGCGACACGCTCGGGCGGATCGTGCCCGGGTCGACGACCTACGAGCAGGTGCTCGAGATCTGCGGTCGCACCGTGGAGGAGCGCCAGTCGCTCAACGCGCCCGAGCGCCGGACGCTGGTCTATCGCGGCCGGCGCATCGTCCCGCGTCGCCGCCGGGTGGCCGGGTTGTTCGCCACGGTCACGCACTGGGACGTCGAGGACCACGAGACCGAGATCGTCGTGGAGCACGACGTCGTGCGCGACGTCCAGGCCCACGTCCGTCGCTCCCGCCTGACCCAGCCCGCGCCGGTCACCGCCTAGAAGTTTGGGGGGCCATTTCGGGGCCCCCCAGGGGCTGGCGTGGTCTAGAGGAGCGGCACGGCTTCGCCGGGAC
>QHSB01000040.1 GCA_003220335.1 Candidatus Rokuibacteriota bacterium | reverse complement strand
TTCACGCAGGTCCTCTGGCTGGACGGCGTGCACCACAAGTACCTCGAGGAGGTCGGCACCTCGAACATCATGCTGAAGATCGGCGACGAGGTGATCACGCCGCCGCTGGCCGGCACCATCCTCGCCGGCGTCACGCGCGATACCGCGCTGACGCTGATGCGCGAGTGGGGGATGCGCGTGTCGGAGCGCCAGATCACGATCGACGAGGTGATCGCGGCCGCGCGCAAGGGCACGCTCGAAGAAGTGTGGGCGACGGGCACCGCCGCCGTCATCTCGCCCGTCGGCGAGCTGGCGTACAAGGGCGAGCGCTTTGTCGTGAACGGCGGCCGAATTGGGGACCTGTCCCAGAAACTCTACGACACGATCGTCGCGATCCAGTACGGCACGACGCCCGACACCCGCCACTGGACGAGGACCGTCTAGGAGGGGCAGCAATGAGCGCCGACTGCGTCTTCTGCAAGATCCGCGACGGCCAGAGCCCGGCCATGAAGGTCTACGAGGACGAGCGGACGCTGGTGTTCATGGACATCAATCCGCTCAATGCCGGCCACTGCCTCGTCACCATCAGGAGTCACGCGGCGACCATCTGGGACGCGGACGACGCCGATCTGGAGGCCGCCATCACCGTGGCGAAGCAGGTCGCCCTCGCCCTGCGCGAGGCGGTCAAGCCGGACGGCCTCAACGTGCTGCAGGCCAACGGCGCCGCCGCCTTCCAGTCGGTGCCACACTTCCACCTGCACCTCATTCCCCGCTGGAACAACGACGGCAAGGGCTTCGACTGGCCGGTCGTGCCCGGCGACCGCGCCCGGATCATCGAGATCGGCGAGCGCATACGCGAAGCGCTGGACGCCGCATTATGAGCGACACGCGCACCGTCCGCGTGGTCGTCGCCAAACCCGGCCTCGACGGTCACGACCGCGGCGCCAAGATCGTGGCGCGCGCGTTGCGCGACGCCGGCTTCGAGGTCATCTACACGGGCCTGCACCAGACGCCGGAGCAGATCGTGGCCACCGCCATCCAGGAGGACGCCGACGCCATCGGGCTCAGCGTGCTCTCCGGCGCCCACAATTATCTGTTCAAGCGGGTGCTCGAGCTCTTGAAGGAAAAGGGCGCGGAGGACGTCGTGGTCTTCGGCGGCGGCATCATCCCGCCCGAGGACATCGCGGCGCTGAAGGCGATCGGCGTGAAGGAGCTCTTCACGCCCGGCACCTCGACGCAGGACATCGTCCGCTTCGTGCACGAGCACGTCCGCGCCGCCGTCTGAGCCGAGCCGCAAAGGAGAACGCCGTGGCTGACGATGTGCAATCCGAGCTGGAGCGTCTGCGGGCGGAGAACGCCGCCCTCAAGGTGTCGAGCGTGCGCCGCGGCGCCGTCTCGCTCAAGGTGAGCGAAAAGGGCGGCGTCTCGGTGTACGGGCTCGGCCGATTTCCCGTCACGCTGTACAAGGAACAGTGGGCGAAGCTGCTGGATCTCGCCGACGAGATCCGCGCCTTCATCAAGGCCCACGACGCGGAGCTGAAGAGCAAGCCGCAGTGAGGTGATCCGATGATCCGAAAGCAAGGCGGCAAGTACGTCGTGCTCTCCGAGAAGACCGGTCGGAAGTTCGGCACCTATGACACGAAGGCGGAGGCCGAGAAGCGCCTGCGCCAGGTCGAGTTCTTCAAGCATGCGAAGGGGGCAGGCAAGGCGCGGCGCCGCCGCGGCACGGCCGCCTGACGGTGAACTTCGAGCTGACGCCCGAGCAGACCCAGGTGCGCGACGTCGCGCGCGACTTCGCCGAGGCGGAGCTGCACGACAAGATCGCGCCCTACGACGAGCGCCACGAGTTTCCGCACGCCATCGTCGCCAAGCTCGGGCCGCTCGGCTTCCTCGGCGTGCTCGTCCCCGAGGAGTACGGCGGCGCCGGCCTCGACTACGTCTCCTACGCGCTGATCGTCGAGGAGCTGAACCGTGGCGACGCCTCCGTCGGCATCACGATGTGGGCGCACAACTCGCTGTGCGCCAACCACATCAACCTCTTCGCGTCGCCCGAGCTGAAGGCGGCCTGGCTGCCCCGGCTGGCCCGCGGGGAGGTGCTCGGCGCGTGGGGGCTGACGGAGCCCGGCTCGGGCTCCGACGCGGCCGCGCTCTCCACGCGCGCCGAGCGGCGGGACGGCGCGTGGGTGCTGAACGGCAGCAAGGCCTTCATCACCAACGCCTCCGTCGGCAAGGTCGCCGTCGTGATGGCCCGCACCGACCCGACCGGGGGGGCCAAAGGCATCTCAGCCTTCGTGCTGGAGAAGGGCACGCCGGGCTTCGGCGTGGGCACGCCCTACCGCAAGCTCGGGCTGCACGCCTCCGACACCGCCGAGCTGATCTTCGAGGACGCGCGCGTGCCGGCCGACCACCTGCTCGGCACGGAGGGCCAGGGGTTCGTGCAGGCGATGCAGGTGCTGGAGGGCGGGCGCATCGCCATGGCGGCGATGGCCGTCGGCATCGCGCAGGCCGCGGTGGACGCGGCCGTCAAGTACATGAAGCAGCGCTCGGCCTTCGGCCGCACGCTCGCGGAGTTCAACGGCCTGCAGGGGATGATCGCGGAGCTCGCCACCGAGGTGGAGGTCGCGCGCCTGCTCCTGCTGCGGGCGGCCTGGCTCAAGGACGCGGGGCGCCCGGCCATGCACGCGGCCGCGATGGCCAAGCTGTTCGCGTCCGAGGCGGCCATGAAGGCCGCCACGAAGGCTGTGCAGATCCACGGCGGCGCCGGCTACATCACGGAATTCCCCATCGAACGCATCTTCCGTGACGCCAAGCTCACCGAGATCGGCGAGGGGACCTCGGAGGTCCAGCGGCTCGTCATCGCCCGCGAGATCTTGAACGCTTCTTGAGCGAGCTGATCGTCGTCGAGGGCGTCTGCAAGCGCTTCGTCAGCTCGTCGGGACCGGTGGACGCGCTGCGCGACGTCTCGCTCTCGGTGGGCGCCGGCGAGTTCTGCACGCTGATCGGCCCCTCGGGCTGCGGCAAGTCCACGCTGCTCGGCATGCTCGGCGGCCTCGTGGCCGCCGATGCGGGGCGCGTCGCCGTCGACGGGCGCCCGGTGGACGCTCCCGATCCGCGGCGCGTGGCCACCGTCTTCCAGGACCCCGGCCTCTTCCCGTGGCGGACCACGCTCGAGAACGTGGAGTTCGGCCTCGAGCTGCAGGGCGTGCCCTTCGCGCGCCGGCGCCGGGTGGCCACCGACCTGCTCGGCCCGCTCGGCCTGCGCGACTTCGCGGCGAAGTATCCGCGCGAGCTGTCGGGCGGCATGCGGCAGCGGGTCGCCATCGGCCGCGCCCTCGCCATCGACACGCCCATCGTGCTGATGGACGAGCCCTTCGGCGCCCTCGACGAGCAGACCCGCGTGCTGATGGGGGAGTGGCTGCTCGACATCTGGCGGCGCACACGCAAGACCGTCGTCTTCGTCACCCACAGCCTGCACGAGGCGCTCGCCCTCTCCACGCGCGTGGTCGTGATGACCGCCCGGCCGGGTCGCATCAAGAGCGTGCTGGAGCTGCCGATGCCGTATCCGCGCGCCATGGAGTCTGCCGAGCTGGTGGCGCTGCGCGCGAAGCTGTGGAGCGACATCCGCGACGAGTCGTTACGCGCGATGCAGTCGTAGTGTGAGTACAGGGCTATTGCTGATCCGGGCTGCGATCCTCGTCGGGCTGCTTGGCGCCTGGGAGATCGCCGGCCGTTTGGCGAACCCGCTGCTCTACGTGCCGCCCTCGGCCGCGGTGCCGGCGCTGGGCCGGCTGCTGGCCCTTCATTCGTATCCCGATCTGGCCGAGCACCTCCTGCTGACGCTGCGCGAGATCCTCGTCGCCTACGGGCTCGCCATCGCCGCCGGCCTCGGCTGCGGCTTCGCCCTCGGCTTCAACCGGCTGGTGGGCCGCGCCTATGGGCCGATCCTGGCCGCGCTCTACGCGGTGCCCGCCGTCGTGTGGTACCCGTCGCTCATGCTCTTCTTCGGCCTCGACGCCGCGTCGAAGATCGCCTTCGGCTTCCTGCTCGGCTTCTTTCCGATCACCCTCGCCGTGCTGGCGGGCATCCGGCAGGTGAGCCCGCAGATGCTGGTGGTCGCGCGCGCGTTCGGCGCGGACGGTCTCACGGCCTTCCGCAAGGTGACGCTGCCGGCGATGCTGTTCACGCTGGTGGGCGGTCTGCGGACCGGACTCGCGCTCACGGTCATCGGGGTGATCGTCGGCGAGATCCTCGGCAGCAAGTCCGGCATGGGCTCCCTGATCAACCACGCCTATGGCCTCTTCCGCACCGCGGACTACATCGCGCTCGTCGTGGTGACGCTCGTGCTCATCGTCGGCTCCGACGCGCTCGCCGCCATCGTCGAGCACCGCGCCCAGCGATGGACGGAGTAGTGCGAGTCGCAGCACGTCGCGGGGCCGCAGTGCGAGCCGCAGCCGCGAGGCGAGGCGAGTCTGCGATAGAACCCCCGCCGTGCGAGGCGAGCCTATGAAAGAGGCGCTGCGCGTGCGCGCGGTGCAGGGGCTGAGCGTGACGGCGCTGCTGCTCGCCTGGGAGGGCGTGGCCCGCGCGGGGTGGGTGGATCCGCTCTTCGTCCCGGCCCCCAGCGCGGTGCTGGGCGCCTTCGGGCGCATCGGCCGCGCCGCCCTCGCCGGCCTCGGCGACACGCTTCTCAAGACCGCCATCGCCTACGTGCTGGCGGTGGTCATCGGCGTGGGCGGCGGCCTGCTGCTCGGGGCGGTGCGCCCGCTGCGCCGGGCCGTCAACCCGTTCGTGATCGCGCTGTACGGGATGCCGAAGATCCTCGTGCTGCCGTGGATCGTGCTGTCCCTCGGCTTCGGCGCCACGCCGGCCGTCGTCTACGCGACGATCCACGGCGCGTTTCCGATCCTCGTGCTCGTCACGGGCGCCGTGCGCGACGTCGACCGAAACCTCGTGACGGTGGCGCGCGCCTTCGGTGCGCGCCGCTGGCAGCTCTACTGGAAGGTGGTGCTGCCCGCCATCGTCCCCACCGTCCTGGCGGGCATGCGGCTCGGCATCGTCTTCTGCCTGCTCGGCGTGCTCGTGGTCGAGATGTTCGCGGGTGTGCGCGGCATGGGCTACGTGCTGTCGTCGCTCGCCAACGGCTTCCAGGCGCCCGAGCTGTTCGCCGCCACCGCGCTGGTGTCGGCGGCGTCCATCGTCATCGTGCTCTCGCTGGACGTGCTCAACGATCGTCTCGCACAGTGGCGGGGAGAGGTCCGATGAAGCTCCAGATCACCGACGTCGTCGTCCACCGGCTGTCCGTCCCCCTCCCGCGTCCCGTGCGCACCGCGAGGCACGACCACGCCCACGCCGACACGGTCGCCGTCGAGATGCGGACCGACGCCGGCCTCGTGGGCGCGGGCTACTGCTTCGCGTTCGGCGCGCGCCGGGCGCGGGCGCTCGCCGAGCTGGTGGAGGACCTGGCCGAGGTCTACGTCGGCCGTGCGCCGGCGCCGCAGGCGCGGCACGCCGAGGCGTGGCGGGCGCTGAACTTCATCGGCCACGCGGGGCCGTCGCTGCTCGCCCTCGCCGCCCTCGACACCGCGTGCTGGGATCTCGCCGCGCGTGCGGTGAACCTGCCGCTGTTCCGGTTCCTCGGCGGCGACCGCACGCGCGTGCCCACCTACGCCTCCAGCGGCCTCTGGATCGACGACAGCGTGGACGCGCTCGTGCGCGAGGCCGAGGACTTTCGTACCGCGGGCCACCGCGCGATGAAGATGCGGATCGGCCGTGCCAATCCTGACGACGACGTCGAGCGCGTCCGGATCGTGCGCGACGCGCTCCGCGGGGAGGCCGCGCTGCTGGCCGACGTCAATCAGGGCTGGGACGAGACGACGGCCATCCGCGTCGGACGGCGGCTGGAGGAGCACGACCTTTACTGGCTCGAGGAGCCGCTGCCCTACGACGACCTCGCGGGCTGCGCGCGCGTCGCGGCCGCCCTCGACATGCGCATCGCCACCGGCGAGACGGACTACGGCAGCGCCGGCATGAAGCGGCATCTCGAGGCGCGCGCCGCCGACGTGCTGATGCCGGACCTGCAGCGCATGGGCGGCCCCACCGAGTTCCTGCGCGCAGCCGCGCTCTGCCACGCGTGGCAGCAGCCCGTCTCGTCGCATCTGTTCACCGAGACCTCCGCGCACCTGCTCGCCGCGACACCCAACGCGCTGATCCTCGAGCACATGAGCTGGTGGGAGCCGCTGTTCACGGAGCCGGTGACGATCGACGCCGGCTGCGTGGTGCTGAGCGAGCGGCCCGGCATCGGATGCGAGCTCTCGCAGGCCTCGCTCCAGCGGTACAGGGTCTGACGGACAAAAACTCCACGGAGGGCGCGGGTGGTTTTTGTCCGTTTGACCCACGGTCTGACCT